>CAIKAN010000099.1 GCA_903825415.1 uncultured bacterium | reverse complement strand
GCATGAGGCCGTTGATGCAGCGGTCGATGAGCAGCAGGCTGCTCCTGAATTCGCACATCCAGACGATGAGGCAGACGCTGAAGCCTACGAATATGATGCCTTCATTAGTTACCGCCACATTGAACCCGACCGTGACTGGGCAAAATGGTTGCACACGGCACTCGAAACATATCGCGTGCCGAGGAGGCTTATTCGTCAAAGAGGCTTTCCATCGAGATTGCGAAAAGTCTTTCGCGATGAAGAAGAACTGCCCGCCTCTGCGGATTTAAGCCGCGAAATTGACAGAGCCCTCAGGGCCTCGCGATTCTTGATAGTCGTCTGTTCGCCAAGGACACCTCAGTCAGAATGGGTCAACGCTGAAGTTGCGCGATTTCGTGAACTCGGCCGTCATGATCAAGTTCTCGCACTGCTGATCGAAGGCGAACCGTCAGAATCCTTCCCCTCCGCACTGCGTGAGATTCGCACATCCATCACAGAGACGGATGGCAGCACTCGCGAGGAAATTGAGGACGTCGAACCCCTTGCTGCGGATGTTCGCAGCGACCGAAGCCGGTCCACACGCTCCATCCGACACATTGCCCGTCTTCGCTTATTGGCCTGTCTGCTTGGTTGTCCCTTCGATGACCTGCGGCAACGGGAAAGAGAACGCACGCAGCGCAAGATTATAACACTCGGCATAGCATTTCTGTGTATGGCCATAGGCATTGGCTTAACCGGTATACAACTACTGAGATTGTGGCAAGAAGTCTCCAGGCGCACAAATGAGGTCACTGAACAAAAGAGATCTGCCGAAACGCTTCAAGCGGCGATAACTAAACACAAAAAGACAGCAGAGACGCTTGAGGAGGAGGTGACTAAGCACAAGAAGTCTGTAGTGACGCTTCAAGATGAATTGTCTAAGCAGAAAGGATCGGCAGAGGCATTGCAAGAGGAGGCCTTTAGGCGCAGACAGGCGGCGGAGACTCTGCAAACTGAGATAGCCAAGAAACAGGAAGACATTGATCATCAAAAAGAAAAAGCGCAATCCTACTTGGAAATGCTTATGGCTACAGGTAACGATAAGCATGCGATTGAACTGGCCCATATCCAAGCGGAACATGAGGCTACTCGAGAGCTGCCGCCGCTTCTAACGGCAGGGAATGTTACGTGGACTCAAGACTCCTCCGAGCGAGCCGAGACTTTGATTATGCGCAATTCAGCGTTAGCGGAATTGCGCCACTTCAGTTGGGCAAAGCTATGGGAATATGCAGCGCACAAAGGCCTCTTGGATTCGCAGGGCCGACCGCAAGTGTCCGAAAAGAGGATCGAGCAAACTTTGCCTGATAGGTTTATTCTCGATGGGCATTTGGCTGGTGTCCGAATTGTAGATAATGTCGCTTGGTTATACTTGTATGATTCATTGCAATTCCTACATGAACAGGAACGTGCCAGTCGATATGCTCGCGAGCCGCCGGTCATCATGCCATGTGCATGTATTGAATTTGAAAATCCTGACCTTGCCGACATGATGCCCGATTTCAGTGTGAACCAACCCATTTGCGTAATTGTACGTCGCAAGGAGTGGATCGGAAAAACTATCTCACATGACAATTCTGGGTCCTCTGGTCACCGCAGCTCCGATCATCCCAAGGTGTCCAGCTCCGGTAAGATAATTCGAGACATTGATGGTAAACTTACGAGGACCCCGGCTAGCGGACATGTCATCCCTCCCAAGAGTACAACGATCCACGAAGCCGCATCTCACAAATCAACTTCTGGATTCCAAACGGAGTATCGAGCAATGTATGCTGCATCCGTAAAAGATGACAACCGACTTAGCTATCATTATTGGTGCTTCCAAGGTGAAGCTGTCGAAAGGAAGGATGAACCATCTTCATGGATCGACGTTGCTCTGGGGCGGCTTGGTCATCCAACCACAAATGACATAACAGGCGTTAGTATTGCTACAATCTACCGTAGTGCCAGCAGATATTCGGGTACTGAGGGGAGGATTATCGCCGAATTTAAGTGCGTGACAACCAATAAAGACGGTTTGATCGTGCATCTTAGCATTCCCGATTCTGCAGAAGGCGCAATAGATATTGAAGCAAACATAGGCGCAACAGTTTGCGCAAAAGATTTTCAGGACTTTCTGCCTGGAATCCAAGTTGAAACAGCACTTGTTTTCGATGGCGTCCCTCTCAATCGCAATATCGAATGCAAGCCGGTTGCGTCCTCAATGAGGTTTATGGATTATACGATATTTATGGCCAAGCTGCTTGAAACCCGAGATCTATTTCATGATCTTTCAATCGCACCTGACTGCGATAAGGCGGTTCGCGATCCCATTACATGTTGGAATATTCTATCGGCGAATTGTAAGTGGATACGTGCCGTTTCGACACCGAGTCAATTCGTTTTGCGAAATGGTCCTCCTCGATCATATATTGGGATGTCGACCGGGACTACGGAAAAATCTGTCAGTAGATCGTTCACTGCAGAACTGGCGAGAGGTGATCGCTCCACTGTACCTGCCAACGTTGTGCCACGATTGGAAAATCGAAGCCAGATTGAGATGAACATCATGCAAATTGAATCGGAATTACGCCGCCATGATTACGAGAAAGCTACGGATTATCTCAGGCAAACAAGGGCAATGGTTGCGACTGATAGTACTTTCAGCAGCAAGCTCGACGATCTGGAAAAGCGAATCAAATATGAAGGTCGCAGGAGTTTCTTGAAGGAAAAGGCAAAATCTGCTAATCATTAACAAGCGATCTTGTGATGGGTTCTTCCGATCAGAATTCTCGTCATTGGATGTCTTTGTTCATCGAACTATCGAGGCGATGGAGCATAAGGGGGCGGGGCGAAGGTCTTCGAGTTTGCCGGCGACACGTTCGATGGTGCCGAGGTCTTGAGGCGTGCGCAAGCTCACAAGGCTTCACTTGCGCACATATGCAATCGGTCCGAGTGGCCTATTCCTTCGGCAACTCGCGTT
>CAIKAN010000098.1 GCA_903825415.1 uncultured bacterium | reverse complement strand
GCCTGGAGAGAAGCTCTTTGAAGTGCTTGTGTCAAAATACGAATCGCCCAGGACTTTTGATATTGATGGTTACTTCATGATCCTTCCTCAGATCAATATCCCTCTGACAGAGGCGCATTACAAAAAGATGAAGGGGCTCAAGGCTATGAGCGTCGAGGAATTCAATTCCAATAATACCAAGATCCTTGATAAGAGCGATATAAAAGATCTGCTCAAAAAAGATGGATGGATCAAAAAAGATATCGGTGGAGAGTTCCCCGAATACTTGCGCACTTTGGACAAGAAGACGCTCAAAGAATTCTTTGAATCAGAAGGTTGGCTCAAAAAATGATTATTCCAAAAAATAAAATCTTGGTCTTAGGGGCATCGGGCATGCTCGGTTCGATGGTCTTTGATCATCTGTCTAAGGATAAAAAATTTGAAGTCAGAGGCACGGTGAGGAACTCGGAATTGGTAGGCGGCAAGTTGAAGGATTGGAAGCCTTCTATCTTTGAAGCCGGAAAAGACGACCTGAACAAGCTATTCTCCGATTTCAAACCAGATTATGTCATTAACTGTATCGGTATCATCAAGCCATACTGTAAAGATGGAGACGAGGAGGGTGTAGCAAGGGCAATAAAGATCAACGCTCTTTTCCCTCACGAGCTCTCTTCGATTTGTGGGGATCTCGATATCAGGGTCATCCAAATCGCTACGGACTGCGTATATAGCGGCAAGAAAGGAAATTATCTTGAGACTGACCTTCATGATGCTTTGGATGTCTATGGAAAAACAAAAAGTCTAGGAGAAGCGATTGGCAAGGGATTTCTGAATATTCGCTCTTCAATAATAGGCCCAGAGCTTCATAATAAAAATAGTCTGCTGGAGTGGTTCTTTTCCAAGAAAAGAGGCGAGAAGGTGGATGGCTATACTCATCATATCTGGAATGGCGTCACTACGCTGCAGTTCGCTGAGGTCTGCGATAAGCTGATCTTTTCTGGGAAAGATCTATTCGATGAGATGGTGGAGCGGTCTCCTGTAGTGCATTTGATCTTGAATAAGACTGTGAACAAATGCGAGCTGCTCGAGATCTTCAATAAGGTATTTGATAGAGGCCTGATCATAAATCCCGTGAATAATATCGGAGAGCCTGTGGATCGTTCTATCTCTACAAAATACGATTATTTCAAAGGAGACAGTTTATTAGAAATGGTAGAGGCTGTGAAGAAATTGAAACAGTATATGGAATCCAGTAAGATGTGGTAATGCAAAAAAATATGGATGTTTTTAAACAATATTACGATACGATGGATTTCAAATATGGCGTGAGCAAATCCAGGAGGAAAAAGATCCTCTCTCTATTGGGCGATCCTTCAAACAAGAAAGTGTTGGATGTCGGATGCGCCGGTGGATATCTGGGGGAAGAGATAAAGAAGATGGGTGCGAAGGAGGTTGTGGGTATCGATCTATCAGAAAGGGCCATTGCAGAAGCAAAGAAAAGGATCGATGGAGCCTTTGCCATAGACATACAGAATACAGCAGTTCCTTTTGAAGACGGACATTTCGATGTCATAATCTTCTCCGAAGTCATAGAGCATCTGATTTTCCCTGAAAAAGCTTTGCAGGAATTGAAAAGGGTTCTAAGGGCTGATGGCGCCATCATCATAACCACTCCCAATCTTCTCGTTTTCTCGAATCGAATGAGGATGCTTTTCGGAGTATTCGAGTACAAAGACTTCACTTTTTTTGAGAGAGGCCATATACATTTTTTTACCGTGGATTCTCTCAAGAAAGCAATCGCTCAGGAAGGATTCCGTTTGGACAAGATGGATAATCTGATCCACCCCAAGATCCCAGTATGGTTGGGAAAGATATTCCCGAATCTTTTCGTCTATCAAGCCATCTTCAAGATCAAAAAGAATGAAAAATGATATGAGAAAAGCAAAGATCGCAGTTATAAATCCAGAGCTGGCGGACGGCTTGGCGCGCACTGTGATCGATGGCCTATTTCAGATGTCGAAAGACGGCAGTGCGGATTTTCGATTGTCATCGAGGTTCAAATACAGCTTGTCGGTAGACGATAAGGTCATGCCACAGAAAGAATTCATGGAATATGCGAAAGATGCTGATTGCATCTTTCTGATTTATTGCCAGTACGGCTTCGGTCAAGCTCTGGCGGAAAAGATCGGTCTATGGGAAAAGACGGTTTTCATCGACGGGTCTGAATTGGGCAAGAATAATCGGTTAGACTTTTCTATACAGAATAAGGTGATCGAGAATGGAGGCTATCTCAATGACCCAGTGGATAGGAAGATGCTGGCAAAATGCGCAGCTCATTTCAAGAGAGAGAAGCCGTATTTTGCAGGGGCTATACCTCTGCCATTCGGGATCGAGAGCAAGTATATCAAATATCAAGAAGGGAAGACGGTGAAGGATATAGATTTCTTCTGTGTCTTCGGTCAGGATGAATATCCTCTCCTGCGCAGATTCGCTAGGGAGCAGCTAGAAAAATTCTGTAAGCGAGAAGGCTTTACCTTTCACACCGAAAAGACGAGCAGCAATGAAGAGTTTTACTTATTGCTAGCTAGATCGAAAGTAGGCATATCAGTAGGCGGCGGCGGTTATGATTCGATGCGTTTCTGGGAAATCCTTGCTAATGATTGCTTATTGCTGACGGAGAGGATAGATATCTATGAACCGGGCTCAAAGCGCCTAGATTACGAGAGGATATGGCAATTCAATAATCTATTCGATCTTACTGACTTGTTGATGAAGATGGGAAACATATTAAAGAGCTCTTATAAGATTGACGATCTTCAGGGAGAGTATGTGAAGATCTTAAAGGATCATTCTTCCGAAGCGAGGGTAAAAGAGATTTTGGATGTCTGTAATAAAAAGGGGATAATCAAATCTCTATGAAATTATCAAGTTCGATTATAAAGACTTACGATAGATTAGCTTTGGGAATTGAGACTCCCAAAGACATCTTTTGGAAGACGATTTTTTTTATTGCGAATCCTTTTTCTGACAAAAGACGCTGGTTGCGATATGAGAAGTATCTCGAGAAGAAATTGATAGGAAGCCATCTCAAGGATGGTGTTTTGAACTATCGAGGGATTTTCTTTCCTGACTTTACGCGCGAGCCGAAATATATAAAGGGATTCATCCCCACATATTTCGATATCATCTTTTTCTATTATAAAAGGAACGATTCCTACGATCAAAGATCTGTCGATAGGTTTGAAAGATGCTTCGGCACGGAAGGTACATATTGTTATCAGGGAGAAGGAGCTGATATTACAATAAAAGAGGGCGATGTTGTCATAGATGCCGGAGCTTGGATAGGCTCATTTTCGGCGTATGCTTCAAAAAAAGGCGCATCTGTGCATGCTTTCGAGCCGTCTACCGAAAATATGAAGTACTTAGTCAGAACGTCTGAATTGAATGGAAATATCAAAGTCGTACCCATGGCTTTGCATAGCAAGACGATGGATCTCGATTTCTCAGAAGATGATATAGGAAGCCGCATTTCGGATGAGAAAAAAGCGGCTCATTCAAATATTCTAAATGGCAAGCCTGAACACCGTGTCAGTGCGATCACTTTGGATGAGTATGTGCACAGTAATAATATCAGAGTTGATTTCATTAAATCAGATATAGAAGGAAATGAGAGGAATATGCTTCTGGGTGCGAAGGAAGTTTTGAAGAGATTCGCCCCGATCTTATCGATTTGTACGTATCATCTGCCTGATGACAGGGAGGTTATCTCTAGAATTATCAAGGAAGCGAATCCTGATTATAAGATAATCCAGAGGAGGATGAAGCTTTACGCATATGTAGATAAGAAGGAAAAATAGATAAATGAATATGATCAAAGACCCTAACGAAATAGCAGAGTGCATGATTTGTAAGGTAGAGACTGAGCCATTTATGGAGAAGGATGGCTATCATTTCCAGAAATGCAGCCTTTGCGGCCTTGTTTTTGTCTTTCCTCAGCCACAGAAGGAGATGATAGTCGGCAAGCTCTATTCTGAAGGGTCTGGATATCAAGGAAATAAAAGCAAGGATCTATCGAATACAGAACCGACCGTGAATCAAAAGAAAGTCTTGAATTGGCTGGCTACTAGGAAAAAAGGCAAACTTCTCGATATCGGATGCTCCAACGGGGAATTCATGTGGCTTGCCAAAAAAGCTGGTTTTGATACGTCCGGTGTAGAGCTGAACAAACGCACTGCCGATATCGCAAGAAATAATGGACTGGATGTTTTCTGCGGCACTCTTGATGAGGGAGCATTTCCTTCAGGGTCATTCGATTATATCTATATGGGCGATCTGATAGAGCATGTGAGCGATCCCTTAGCCACTTTGTCTGAAGCCAAGAGATTGCTACGGCCTGGTGGCACTATCATCATAGTGACGCCGAATCTGGATTGTTTTTGGTCCATGGCCACATTCAGGCTGTATGAATGGTTCGGTATTCCTTGGGCATCTCTGACTCCCCCCTATCACTTATTTCAGTTCTCCAGATACAATCTGAACAAGATGCTAGCTGGCAATGGATTCACGATGGTAGCAAATCTTTTTGGCAGCCAGCTAAGATTGAGATATGAACTCGGCTCTCTCCATCTATTGAAGAGATTCAAGGCACGGAAGGACTCGCGATCGTTCCTATTCATGGTTATGGTATTCGCTCTTTATGCTATATTGTATGCCATAGACAGAGCGACTAGGCCGTTCCACCGCACAGACGTTTCAGTGATAGGCGTATACAGGAAATAACAAGAATTATCATGATAAAATGGGACACATTTTTCAAAGAGAAGATCGTACGCATATTCTCGGACAAGAAGACTGTCATCGATATTGGAGGGGGATTGAGGATAGATATAAGCAAGAATAATCGGATCGACGAGAGCCGGGCATGGATCAGGCCGTATGCTTCGAAGGTCGATTATAAGGTCATGGATCCGGTTCCGACCTATCATCCTGATATAGTCGGAGATATACATAAGATGCCTTTCGCTGATAATTCGATCGATGCCATCATTTGTATAGCTGTCCTCGAGCATGTGGAGAATCCTATCTTGGCAGCGGCTGAGATAAAGCGCGTCTTGAAGACAGGCGGCTATGCTTTCGTCTATGTGCCGTTCCTATATTACTACCATGCCGAGAAGGGTTATTATGGCGACTATTGGAGATTCACCAAAGATACCATCGCTTTTCTCTTCAAAGGTTTCAAGACCGTGGAGATTTCGCCGGTCCGAGGGGCTATCGAGACTTGGATCAGATTGAGCCCTTTGGGGAGATACGGCTTTTTCGCAAAGGTCGCGCGCATTTTCGATAATCTCACTGGCAAGGCGATCAGCGATCAGGTGAGTGGGTATAATGTATTCCTGGTCAAATAATCAGATGAAGATAATCTACATAGCTGACATAAGGATACCGACAGAGAAGGCTCATGGCATCCAGATCATGAAGATGTGCGGCGCTTTCGCATCGATGAAGCATCAGGTCGAGCTTATAGTGCCGGATCTTACGAAAGAGAACAATAAAGAGATCTTGGATCTATATGGGATAAAGGATCGTTTTGTCATCCGCAAGGTTTTTTCCATATGGTATCTGAAGCTTGGAAGCCTCGGATTCTTTTTGAGGTCTTTCACTTTCGCCGTTTCCGCTTTGATCGCTGCGAAAGCAAAGAAGAGCGATATCGTCTATACCAGGGATTTCTTGCCATCACTGCTTTTCTCTCTATTCGGAAAGCGTGTGGTCTATGAGATCCACGACATAAGGCGATCTTTCCTGCAGCGTCTGACATTGCGCATGTCGGATAAGGTCATCGCCATCTCGAATGGTTTGAAAGAGGCTTGCGTATCGAAAGGTATCAAACCAGACAAGGTCCATGTCTTGCCGGATGCCTTCGATCCAGACGACTTCATTATGAGTCTGGACAGGAATGGATGCAGAAATAAACTCGGCTTACCCTTGAACAAGAAGATCGTCCTTTACTCAGGTCATCTCTATGAATGGAAGGGCGCTCATATCTTGGCCGAAGCATCTTCTGCTTTTCCCGAGATAAGCTTTATTTTCATCGGCGGCATGGCCGGCGACGTAGAGAGATTCAAGAAGGCTTTCGGCGATCGTCAGAATATATCGATACTCGGTATGAAGCCTCATCATGAAGTGCCTTATTATCTGCGAGCAGCCGACATTCTCGTCATTCCGAACAGCGGAAAGAGCGATATCTCTAAGCTCTACACTTCTCCTCTCAAGCTTTTCGAATATATGGCTAGCGGCACGCCTATCATCGTCTCCGACCTGCCTTCGATGAGAGAGATCTTGAATGAGAGCAATGCGCTTTTCTTTCAACCGGATGATGTGGCGAACCTATCAAAAGCTATTGGAAAGATGGCGGTATATGATAGACTTGGCAGGAGCTTGGCGGAGCGGGCAATGACGGATGTCGCAAGCTTCACATGGATAAATAGAGCGAGATCTATATCGGATTCGATACAACATCTGCCATGAAAACAGTCATAGCTATACCAACATATAACGAATGCAAGAATATCACTCTTTTGGTTCCTGCGATATTCGAGAGAGTGCCGGAGGTGCATATATTGGTAGTCGATGATAATTCCCCAGATGGAACATCCGATGCTGTGGCAGGGCTCCAGAAGCGATTCAAGAATCTCTCTATCCTGAAGAGAGGTGGCAAGCAAGGGCTCGGCAAGGCATATATACATGCCTTCAAAGAGATATTGAAGGATGCTAGCGTTGATGTGGTCGTGATGATGGATGCAGACCTCTCCCATGATCCGAGCTATCTACCTCTCATGCTGTCAAAGGTCAGAGAAGGCGGCGTGGTCATAGGTTCCAGATATATCAAAGGTGGAGGGACGGTCGGCTGGGAATTATGGAGGCGCATCTTGTCGTCTGGAGGCAACTGGTATTGCCGTACGATCACTGGTATGCCTATCAAGGACTGCACAGGAGGCTTCAATGTTATGAGCGCCCGTGCTTTGAGGAAGCTCGATCTCGATCGGCTCGGCCTATCCGGCTATGCTTTCATCATGGGATTGAAGCATGCCTTCTTCTCTCTTGGAACGGCTTTCATCGAGGTGCCAATCATCTTTACGAATCGCAAGGAAGGAGAATCGAAGATATCAAATCACATAATACGCGAAGGTATAATTGCACCATGGAAAATGAGATTAAAAAAGACAAGATAAGCGCCGTCTGCATAGCGTGCAGGAAAGATAGCCTTTTTCCATTCACGAAGAAGAACGGCTTCGATATATTCAGATGCTCGGAATGCCGCATGCTTTCGCTAAACCCGATACCAGGCATATCAGACGTCAAATCTATATATGACAAGGAGTATTTTTCAGGGGGCGGAAAGGGTTTTGGTTTTGTAGATTATGAAGCTGATAAAGAAGCGATGCGCTCTGCCTTCGAGAGATATATCGATGATTTTACAAGCGTCCTCTCGGGACCTGGGAGATTGTTGGATATAGGCGCCGCTAATGGCCATTTCATGAAGCTGGCGGGAGCGAAGGGTTGGAAAACTAAAGGGATCGAGATATCGTCTTATGCCGCGGGGTTGGGGAAAAGCCAAGGATTGGATATCGAGGTCGGCACGATCGGTGGGACAAAATTTCCCAAAGGATCTTTCGATGTCGTGACGATGTGGGATGTCATCGAGCATCTTTCTGATCCAGCCTTGGATATAGGCCAGATTGCGGGAATGCTCCGGCCAGGAGGCTTATTGGCGATAAACACCCCTGATTCAGGCAGCATGTTCGCGAGGACCTTGGGCTCTCGTTGGCATCTCTTGGTCCCTCCGGAGCATATCCATTGCTTCAATCGAAAGAGCCTCAAGCTATTTCTAGAGAACAACGGCTTCGAGGTCATAGAGATCGGTTGTATCGGGAAGCGCTATACCGTAGAGTATATAATACATAGATTGGCGCATTGGCAGAACCTAGGTATCTGGAAGAGCTTGCTCGGTTTTGTGGAGCGCAATGGACGCATAGGACGCATCGCTCTTCCGGTCAATTTGAGAGACAATATGTATATGCTAGCCAGAAAGATAAAGAATAGCTAATCTACATGATCATGAAGATCTCCATCATTTTACCTATTTTTAACGAGGAGAAGAATCTCCCTCTGCTGTTTGCATCACTCTATGAAGTCATAGGTGGTTTGGGATGTGGATATGAGATCATAGCCGTTGACGATCACTCCAAGGATAAGAGCCTTGAAGTGCTGCGCGAGCTCGCGAAGAAAGACAAGAATGTGAAAGTCATAAGTTTTCGCGTGAATGGAGGGCAGACGGCGGCGCTCTCTGCAGGCATAGCTGCTGCCTCAGGAGGTCTAATGATCCCTATGGATAGCGATATGGAGAATGATCCCAAGGATATACCGAAGCTGATAGATAAGCTAGATGAAGGCTACGATGTCGTGTCCGGATGGAGAAAGGATCGTTGGAACGGAGGATTCGTGACTAGACTCAAGAGGCGTTTGCCATCAGCCTGCGCGAATTGGCTGATATCCAAGATAACCAAGGTGAAGCTGCATGACTATGGATGCATCCTGAAAGTCTATAAAGCCGATGTCCTCAAAGGGGTGGCCCTATATGGAGAGATGCATCGCTTCATTCCGGCATATGCGAGCTGGAGAGGCGCAAAGGTGGCAGAGCTTCCCGTGAATTACCAAGCGCGCCGATTCGGCAAGAGCAATTATGGGATGAGCAGGACTTTCCGTGTGCTCTTGGATCTAGTCACGATCAAATTCTTCGACAAGTATATGAACAGGCCGATGCACTTCTTTGGAGGCATAGGATTTGCGACATCATCTCTAGGGATACTGGCTGGTCTAGCGGCGATCCTTCTGAAGGTGATGCATATCAGAGATTTCGTAGCGACGCCTCTGCCGATATTCTCGGCCATGCTGGTGATAGTCGGTGTGCAGCTAGTGGCGATGGGTGTGGTAGCGGAGATGCTGATGCGGACATATTATGAATCGCAGGGAAAGAAGCCTTACATCATCGCTGAGACTATTAATCTTTAATAATAAACCATGTGCGGCATAGTCGGATTCATCGGCAAAGGGGATCTCGGCCATCTGGGAAGCATGGTCTCTTCAATAAAGCATCGCGGTCCAGATGATTCCGGTCATTATTACGATGAAAATAAAAAGGTCGGTCTTGGGCATGCTAGGCTATCTATTCTGGATGTCTCTATGGCCGGCCATCAGCCGATGTGGAGCGATGACAAAAAAGTCGCTATCGTCTTCAATGGCGAGATCTACAATTTTTCTGCTCTTCGCAAGGAGCTTGAAGATAGCGGCAGGTATTCATTCAAAAGCGGGACGGATACGGAAGTGATCATCAATCTTTACCTCGAATTTGGAACAAGATGTTTTGAGAAGATGGACGGCATGTTCGCTTTAGCTTTATATGATTCTACGAAGGGGAAGCTTATCCTAGCCCGCGATAGGATGGGTAAGAAGCCTCTCTATTACGGCGATTTCAATGGGACTTTTATCTTCGGTTCAGAGATGAAGGCCTTATTGAAGCATCCATCATTCAATAAGAAGCTCGATATCGGCTCGGTCAACAAATATTTGCAATATGATTATGTGCCAGCGCCGCACACGATTTTTCAAGGAGTCTTCAAATTAGAGCCCGGATCATATCTGGTATTTGAAAATGGCAAAACAAAGAAGGGGACTTTCTGGAAGCCGAAGTTCGATGGAGCGGTTATCTCTTTTGCGGAGGCCAAGGAAAAGCTCGGTCATATGATCTCGCGGGCAGTCGAGGAGAGGCTTGTGGCAGATGTGCCTGTTGGCATCTTCCTTTCTGGTGGTTTAGACAGCTCTGTCGTAGCATATTATGCTCAGAAGCTATCCAGGTCGTCTGTTGAGACTTTTTCCATAGGCTTCTCCGAGAAAAGCTTTGATGAATCTGCTAAAGCACGGCAGGTTGCAGATGTTCTAGGCACCAAGCATCATGAGAAGATATTCTCGGGACAGGAGAGCCTCGATGTTATTTCCCAAGTTCTAGATTCTTTGGATGAGCCTATGGCTGATGCTTCTATTATCCCCACTTTCTTGCTTTCACGATTCACCAAAGAATCCGTCACAGTCGCTTTGGGTGGTGATGGAGGAGATGAGCTCTTTGCAGGCTATCCGACCTTTCAAGCTGAAAAGTTAGCGGGAGTCTATAAGAGATTTCCAAAAATTATCAGAGATAGCGTCGTACGTCCATCGATCGATTCATTGCCGGCATCATTCGGTAATTTCAGTCTTGATTTTAAGCTAAAAAAATTCGTCGAAGGATTCGATGTTGCGGACGCATATAGGCATCAAGTCTGGCTAGGCTCTTTTGGGCCTGCGGAGAGAAAGAAGCTCTTTCTGCCGGATGTTTGGAATAAACTGCAGCAGGGAAATGAATTTGAGGATATAGATAGGTATCAATCGGAAAGCCGCAATGCCAGTCCTGGTAACAGCCTGCTCTATCAATATCAGAGGACTTATATGATGGATGAAGTTTTGGTCAAGGTAGATCTAGCTTCGATGTTAGCTTCGCTTGAAGCTCGTTCGCCATTCTTGGACCGACAGATTGTCGACTTTGCCAATTCCTTGCCTTATCATTTTAAGATGCATGGTTTCACTTCAAAATACATCCTCAAGGAGCTGATGAAAGACAAGCTTCCCAAGAATATCATCCATGCTAAGAAGAAGGGATTTGGTATGCCTATAGCAGAATGGCTGAAAGGCCCTCTCAAGCCTTTGCTAGAAGATGTACTCTCAAAAGACAATATCGAGGCCTTCGGATCGTTCGATTATGGCTATATATCTGAATTAAAAGCACAACATCTATCTGGTAAGAGGAACAATAGGAAGCTTCTTTGGAATTTGCTAGTATTATCTTTGTGGCGCAAGAAATGGCTGAATTAATAATCAATCTGTAAAAAAATGTCATCAAGCGATAGATTCGGATATGAATGGGACACTTATTCTTTCATGGATGAAAATTATGAGAGGCAGTTCAGGAATTGGACCGATCCTCTGACTGAGGCTGATTTCAAAGGCAAGACGATCTTGGATGCAGGCTGCGGAATGGGCAGGAATAGCTATTGGCCGCTCAAATGGGGAGCGGGCAAGGTCGTCTCATTCGATCTCGACGAACGCTCTGTCAAGCGCGCCAGAGAGACTCTGAAAGATTTTTCCAATTCCGAGATCGCACAGAAGAGCATATATGAGATCGATTGGCAGGAGACATTCGATTTGGCTTTCAGCATAGGCGTGATCCATCATCTCAAGGAGCCAAAGAAAGCCCTTCAGAATATGGTCAGGTCTTTGAAGAAAGGCGGCACTCTTTTGGTGTGGGTCTATAGCCTTGAAGGCAATGAATGGATACCACGATTCGTGGATCCAGTCAGGAAAAATATCACATCGAAGCTTCCGGTCAGTGTGGTCCACACCTTGAGCTATCTATGCTCTGTGCCTCTATGGGCCTTCGTCAAGATATTTAAGGGGCCGACTTCATATATGAAGCAATTGTCCACTTTTGATTTTTGGCATATTCATAGCATCGCCTTCGATCAATTGATCCCAGATGTAGCCAATTATTGGTCAAAAGACCAGGTCAAGGAACTATTCTCTGATATCGATCTCAAGGATGTTTCCATCAAAATGCCGCCGAACGGCAGCGGGTGGATCGTTACTGCTAAAAAGAAATGATATGAAAGACCAAGGATCAAAAAAACTCAATCTCGGATCTGGTGAATTCAAGAAAGATGGCTATGTTAACGTCGATTGGCAGGATCTGACTAACCCAGATGTCAAACATGATCTCAATGTCCTGCCTTATCCGTTCAAGGATGATACCTTCGACCTTATCGAGGCTTTCCACGTTCTCGAACATTTGGATAAGCCTTTCTCTATCATGAAAGAGCTGCATAGGATCATGAAGCCGGGAGGATCGCTGGTGATCAAAGTCCCACATTTCAGCCGTGGCCTGACTCATGCCGAGCACGCTCACGGGTTCGATGTCACTTTTCCTCTGTATTTCAACAAGGACTTTACGAAATCCGGCTACTTCGGGGTCGATCTCAGACTGAAGAGTATGAAGCTCTCATGGATGGCTTTCTTCCATCTCTTAAAACAGATGGGCTATAACTTCATGATCGTGTCCATTTTGAAGGCGCTGAATTCTGTGATATCTTTCTTTGCCAATGTAAGCCCGGCATTCTGCAGCCGTATCTGGTGCTTCTGGGTAGGCGGATTCGAGGAGATAGAATTCGTCTTTATGAAGCCGGAATAACGATTCATCCATGCTAAAAGCGCAATATGAGACTCAATATAAGCTTGAGATAGATCATTGGTGGTATCGTGTCAGGCGGGAATTAGTCAGAGATATTTTTTATAGATATGTGAAAGGAAAGCAATTGAAGATCCTAGATGTCGGTTGTGGAACAGGTGCTCTGATGAAGGAATTAGGTTCCTATGGTGACGTCTATGGTTTGGATTTTTCTGAGGACGCTATAGAATATTGCCGCGAAAGAGGAGAAAAAAATCTGACTATAGGTAGCATCAATTCTATCCCCTTCGAATCCGGGTATTTTGATGCCGTCGTCGCTTTGGATGTCATAGAGCATGTCCAAGATGATGTCGGTGCGATCGCTGAGATCAAGAGGGTTTTGAAGCCTGGGGGGATCTGTTTGATCTTTGTACCAGCTTTCAAGATCCTGTGGGGCAAGGCAGATGAGCTCGGCTGCCATTTTCGGAGATATCGACTACCTGAATTGGAAGACAAGATCTCTAGAACAGGCTTGATCGTAAAAAAAAGTTCATATTTCAATTTCATGCTTTTCCTGCCAATACTCGCTGTGAGATTGATCGTAAGACTATTCCGAATCAAAGTGGGGAATGAGGGTGAAGTCGGATCCAGATTCATGGGCAATATCTTGTATCATATATTTCGATCGGAGATATCGATCTTACGATATGTCGATCTGCCATTTGGGGTTTCGGCTTTGGTCATAAGCAACAAAACATGAATCTTGTAGCTGTCATCGTCAGAAGGCATTGAGCCGCTATAGTCTTGTCTATAGATTTGTTAAACCAAAAGCTAAGTGATATTCTTTATGTAGCTTAAAAAATGATGAAGATCTTGATTATTACTAACAATACTAAACCGGATTCAGGGTGGGGCAGATACTCCCTTGGCGTTATCAATGCGCTCAAGAAAAGACCTGGCTGTGATGTCACTGTGCTGGACGAGGATGGCTCTGGTCGAACTACGAGGCTTTTGCCAGCCATCTCAGTCGGTAATGTTCTTAGAAACATAATGATGGTCAGGAGGATCGCTCGTGAATATGAGATCGTCCATTGTTTAGATTGTTGGCCATATGGTGTATACGGGATGTTCGGAACCATCTGTTCTAAACGAAAACTATTCATAAATGGAGTCGGAACTTATTCTGTCATCGAATCGATATATTCTTTGAAAGGATTGCTGATGTGGCTTTCTTATAAGGCAGCAAATGGCGTGTTCTGTATCAGTGATTATACGAAGAAGAGGATTTTGGCGGGCGTAAGGATAAAGAATATTCAGACCGTTCATATGGGACTTGATCTATTGCCAGTCTTGTCAGCTGAGGAGTCTTCGGTATTTATGTCTAAATTCGACATCGATAAGATGTCTCCTATAGTGCTCACGGTCGGTGCGATAAAAGCTCGAAAAGGTCAGTTGCATACCTTGAAGGCGATCCATGCTCTCAAAAGTGAATACCCTAAGATATTATATATAATGGTCGGATCTACATCTGAGGCTGGCTATATCGAAGCAGTAAAAAGGTATATAGAAGAAAACGATTTGGATGACAACGTGATGATCCTGTCAGACATTAAAACTGATAAAGAGCTGTCTTTCTTTTACAATATCTGCGATGTCTTTGCTTTGAATTCGAATAATGATGGCGTACATTTTGAGGGGTTCGGATTAGCGATCTTGGAGGCCAATCAATTTGGGAAGCTGGCTGTCGGGAGCAGAGAGTGTGGCATAGAAGACGCGATTGCCGAAGGGGTGAACGGCTTTCTTTCTGATCAGAATGATGTCAAGGATATATCTGAAAAGATAAAGCTGGCTATTGCATCGGTCGTTGATAAAAGAATGATCATTGATCGATGCAAGTCTTTCGATTGGGAAATGACAGTCTCTGCTTATCTTTCATATTATACGGCCGTCGACCATGGATGATATTTGGTATCTGTGAGAGATTGAGCATAAGCTATGTTGATCTGGTAGTTATAATGAAAGCGGATGAGCCAATTTTAAGTAGTTCAAATTCAATATGTCAAAGGATATGAAAGCATTCATAGGAAAACCTATCGAAGGATTGCCGATCGTCGATGTATTACATCCCAATTTCGGCATTACAGAGTCTGATCATATTGGATATTATCGTGTATTAGTGCATGAGGAGATATTTCATCTCGTGGATAGACCCGAGGATGCTGATTGTCTGATCTTTCCGCACAATCTCAATTCTATCAAGGATAATAGCAGCTATATCAGAAGCTTCGAGGATATCTCATTGCGCCTCAAGAAAAAGATCTTAGTATTCTTTCCTGGAGATTCAGATGAGCCTGTGGAAATAAAAAACTGTATTGTCTTTAGGAATTCACAGTACAAAGGGAAGGCAGCTCGTAATGAGATCATGATGCCAGGCTATGTCTCGGATCTTTCGATAAGTTTGGATATCGCTGCTATAGACAAGAAAAGAGATATCCCAGTCATAGGTTTCTGCGGCTGGGCCGATTTTAAGACGAAAATCGAATATATAAAATATGCATTGAAGACGCTGGTGATGCGTATCAGATTATTTTTTGGAAAAGGATTTGATAAGACTAGAATCAAGGGGATCTGGTGGCGCCGGAAAATCATAAACATGCTTAGGGGGAGCCGCTTATGCGGTACGGATTTTATTATAAGGAAGAGCTATTCGGGTGCAAACCGGACCATGATAGGCGATCCTCTCAAGCTTCGCCAAGAATATATCGAGAATATCTTGAATAGCGATCTGTCATTGTGCATAAAAGGCGATGGGAATTTCTCCACTAGATTCTTTGAAGTATTATCATTAGGCAAGATACCTCTATTCATCGATACGGATTGCATCCTGCCTCTGGAGGACATCATCGATTACAGCAGCTTCATGGTCAGAGTCGATTGGAAAGATATCGGTTTATTGGATAAGATAGCGCTTGATTGGTATAAAGGCATATCTGATGCTAGGTTCAAAGAAATGCAGGCTTTGTCTAGAAGAGCTTTTGAGGAGAAGCTTGGCTTCGAATCATTCATAAAGTATGTTTTTGAAAGCGGGTATATCGATAGATATTTTTAACCAGAATGAAAGATAATTTAAAAAGATACTTATTTAATGCGGTGGTATCCCTGTTGCCGATTGTGGCGGTCTTATTTGTCTACAGGAAAGTGATCTTCCGTGATGCGATATTTGCCCATCTCGATGTGATCAATAACTACTTTCCTTATTTTAATTCTCTTTTTCAGTCTAACGGCTCGATGCAGTTCGGGATCATCGGCGGATATCCGATCCATCTGTCTGTCTCTACTACCTGGTATTCTCCTTTCAGCTTTCTGATGGTTCATATCGCTAATGCATTCAGCTCATTTGTGATATTGGATATATCATTTATAATCGCCGCTTATATCTTCACCTATCTGCTATGTAGGAAGCTTGGTCTTAGCTACATCTCGTCTATTTTGGCCGGAACGATCTACATATTCTCCGGCCAAGTTCTGATGTGGTCAGAGACGATCATCATCTCTGTCTATTATGCCATGTTGCCTCTAGTCATGATCTGTCTGTACAGTTCTTTCCATTCCAAGGGCTATAGGCGATATGTCTATGTGATCATATCAGGGCTGCTTCTGGGCGTATGCTGGCTTGTCGGTCATGTGCAGTGGTCGATATTCATCCATCTTGCCGCCTTTGCTTATGTCGTGTATCTCGTGCTAGAAGCGGGCGGAGGTATAAAGAATATAGCCAGACGGTCATTCGCTATGCTGCTCGTGATCTTCGGCATATCCTATGCTATGGGTTTGCCGATGCTATCGGCTCTTCTGAATTTTGTTCATTTAACGTCCAGGAACG
>CAIKAN010000097.1 GCA_903825415.1 uncultured bacterium | reverse complement strand
CTTTGCTAAAGTTACTCAATACCAGATCGACAAAGCGGTTCGGCTTTTGAACGATCGACCGAGAAAACGGCATAACTATTCTACGCCGAGAGAAGTGTTTAGAGGGTGTAGTGATTCAAGCTAGAACTTGAGGTCTGACCTACGGAGTGACAAAAATGCCGCTCATGGTGCGGGCGGCAGATGCAAATGAGAATACCGTCATCGGAGCCTGACAGCGGAGCAGAACGACACCCCAGTGAATAAAGGACTAAGCTTGAAGACCTGCCTCTCTACGCCACCAAGCTTCATCGATCTGCTGACTATATAGACCTTGCGATCAACAGGATCGACAAACGGTGTACCGCTCTCACCCTGGAACGAATCGTAATCCAGGATGTAAAATTCAGGGCCTCCGGTATGTTTGATCCGACCGATGATATGAGCCGATTCGCCAGTGACGATCGATTTTACCCCAATCATCCCTTGAATAGGATGGTAATAGTCGAATCGCAGATTTCCGCCCTGAATGACCGTTTCCACCGGTTCCAACGGATCGATGATCTTAGATAGCCCAGGCGAACATTTGATGAAGTCATGCGTAGCAGGGCTGGCTTCGATAAGCGAGATATCGACCGGCAGCAAGCGGTTGATAGGCTGAAGCTTACCAGGTACGGGTTGCAAGACTCGGAAATGATATTCCCAAGGCTTTCTATTTTTGCCCTGCACGTTCCAGAAGCTATGCGCGCAGGTCAAGATAGTCCCATCTTCTAGCAGGCCTCCGGAGCAGTGAAAGCGCATGACGCCATCCTGCTTCCTGAAGATATGCACAGGGACTATCCCTGGATAGACGTTCGTCGGCGCGATGCGCCTAAGCAGATCGTTGTAGCTTGCCTCGACGATCTCTGAGATTGAGTCGGTGCGATTTGATGAGACTCTTTCCAGGGAGTTTTTCGCTTGAGGCCGATTGAACACCAGCACCATAATGCCGACAGCCAAAGCTACGGCGCCAAAGACAAGCGCCACGGGCACCGACGGAGATTGGTCAATTTTGTGTTTTGTAGATCTTCTTTTCAATCAAGATCCTTTCGCAAATTGTTTGGAACTGATAGCTATTCACGATATTGGTATCATTGTCTAGCTGTTCTGTCAACACGCACGAATTGCTCATGCATGGCCTGCATGACCCATGAGTACATCCGAACAATAATCTGTTCATCACTATATATCTTACCTCTTCCATGCATACAAGATGCTGCTCAAGGCATCCCAGAGGGATGCAGTAAATGAGCTAGCCTCAATACCGCCATTCATAGACACAGCTCCAGCGAGCTTCACAGCTGCGAATCGATAAGTTTGGGTAGAATATAAAGCTGTCGAGCTCACGCTAAACAACCCATTCTGAGCCGCATTGACCGTGACTGGATACATATTATAGCTTCCCATGGATGTGCCTAGACCGATGATATTCCACTTCCCGGCTTGGCCGAGAGCATACATCTCATCTAGAGTAGCAGGACGATATCCTAGAGCAGCTAGCTTTGTCTTGACCTGATCGGCTGTCATAGTCGAGCTATCAGTGAATTTGAAGACTGTAATCGCAGTAGACTTTGTTCCCACGCTTGAATATACAGATGCATAGTGATTCTGGGACTCTTCAAAAGCAAAATGGCTGTAATCGACATTCAGAGTGAATGTCTCAGATATAGGAGCGGTTGGAGTCGCTAATGCGGAAGAAGTAATTATAGTTACGGGTATAACAGCGGGTGTGACAGCCTGTGGCGCAGAAGCCAGAGTAGTCGAAGCGGTAGTCGCAGAAGCGGCTGCTGGTACACTACTTGGAGCAGTCACAACCGTTGGAGCTGCGACCTTCGCAGTCCTGACGGTCATTGGTGAAGCTGTCGGAGGAGCTGTTACCATAGGAGTCTGGATAGTTGGACCTGTTGGCTCTGATGTAGGTGTAGTCGGCGCAATTTCAGCGCAAGTAGTAGTCGCGATCTGTCCGTCTTTTGACACCACCTTCAATTCCGCCCCCGATGCCAATCTTGCATTGGGCACAGCTACAAAGACATTTGGAGTCCACACGCCTCCAGACATATACGAAAGGATATTGACCCCGTTCGCGTTCACCGTAGAATTGGTGACTGGCATATTGTTCAGCGTATATGACAGCGGCTGGAGCCCTCCAGCAGGAGAGCCATAAAACCTATAGCCTGGAATCACCCTTGTACCGGATGAATCGACTCCAGAGACGGCCATGCAAGATACACTTGAAAAATCGATCTTTGGATATACAGTGACATTGATAGCAGCGCTCCATGGGCTATTGAAAGCCCCGACTCTGAGCGAATATGAACCAGAGGGGGTGCTAGTGGGGATGATGAAGGAGATTGATTTGCCGTCGGGGCTCGGTATATCGAGTATAGCGGTAGTTGAACCAGTGAGCGAGCTAGTCAAAAGCACGGAATTTCCCGTAGGGCTGAAACCGTATCCATTGATCACAGGATCTCCTGGAGTCAATGCAGTGTTGGATATCTTCAATGATGTAGGCGTAGGTGATATCGGCAATATCCCTTCCTTGATCGTATCAGGCATTCTCATGCATTCAGGCCAATGCGTCTGGGCATGCGCCTTATCGGCTGGCTCACCGTTTATGGCTGCCATGGCATACCCGCAGCTTATGACATTCATCTGAGGATTATGCTTATTGTTCATCAGACTATCGGTTGACGGCCTGTAGATGACATCGTAGGTCCTGATTTTGTGCGTCGTCCCATCATTATCAGTAGTGATCCGGAGCGGTGCAGTCTCAGCCATTTCGGCTTTACACCCTTGGATATCCGCTCCGTAGACGCGGTTATCGATCGAGCTCCAGAATGTCTCCTTGTCTGAAGCAAGAGCGCAATTCTTGCCGAGATACTCGTCTTTTTCGACCTCATTGAAGACCTCATAAGGGATTTTAGAGCCGACTTGATAATATTCATCGACGAGCCCAGCAAATGCATGCGTGAACTCATGGATCACGGTTATAGTAAAATCAGTGAGCGTAAAATCGGGAGGCATTCTCGTCGAGATTACCGCCATCTTTGAGAGCGGTGCAGTATATCCGATCAATCCGTCATCTACCGGATAATTTGGATCATTGATATTGGCAAAGAACAGATACTCTGAAGAGTTTGCGCACGATGATTGCGATGCGATCATATTCAGAACCTTGCGCTTATTGTTAGTCGTCTCAGTCTGATTGACGATATTCAAGGCTGGCACCCATACGTCATCTTCCCAATCAGCGATATCCGAGTAGAATGAGAATCTGCTGATATTTGATTTGTATGGTTCAATGACTTTGAACCCTTTATTTATTACATAATTGATTATGCCTAGACGCTGGCTTAATGTTGCCTGTGAAGACCGTCCACTCATGAACACGACCTTGATAGGTCCGTCACCGGAGATCTTCAGACAATTAGCGATCGTAGATATGTTGGAATAGTCCGAATAACCTCCACCAACAAGCCTTGCGCGTACACGATACGATGTTTGGCTAGTAGTCATAGGAACCTTGTCGGTATCGTGCAGGTACGATAGAACATTCGCCTCTGTAGATCCCAAGGGAGCAAAAGTGCCTTTTGAGGTATCAGTTGCGGCTTCCAATTCGAAACCTGAATTGGGCAAGCTAAATTTCCACGATAGTTTGACCTTCCCCTCAGAAGTAAGAATAGTCATCAGATCAGAAGGTGCTGACGGAACTACCGATAATGAGACTGAATTACTGCTCTTTCCGTTTGAAGTCACTGAGACATTATATGATCCAGACTGGATATTTTGTGGCAGACTGAAAGTCAATGAAGAACCAGCGCTAGCTATGTTATTGACAATGACAGATGTCGTTCCTGTCTTTGAAAGGGAGATAGAATTGTCTGTGCTCGTAAAATTTGATCCTGATATGGTTATAGACGCTCCAGGTATAGCGCTCGTTGGGGAGATGGATGATATCGTTGGAGCAGGTTTAGGTGCAGGTGCAACCAATGTAATAGAATTTCTGGTGAATATTGGATTGCCACCGAGCGATATTTCTTGACATTTATTGATATCATTGGCAGTTGGCGTGAATGTTCCAGGACCAGTGAAGATAAGTCCTGAATAAGTGGGACAAATGATTTGCACCGTATCATTCGTAGTCATTCTTACATAATTGAGATGCTGATATGCGGCGAATGTTTGAACTTGATTATAGACCTTGTATATAGGCATTTCGAAAGTGCCTAGAGATAAATTCGAAGGACAGTATGCCCCTGCGGGGCAGGGTACTATGATTGCACCCATATAACCGATGATTGGACCTGGAGGAATGGCCGAGCTCGATCCGGTAGTCTGCGAATATACGAAATTGCCGCAGGTGCCCGCGGCGATGCTAGAGGCGCTGCAGACTTGTGCGAGTTGGGCACTGCTGTTGAAAGAAACATTGGCATGCTTAGGCATATTACCTGAAATGAATACAGTGGAGAGAAATATCACAGATAGCGAGAGAGATGCTATCGCGGCCTCGATCCTGGACATCGGAGCAATATCGAATTTCATATAGGAGTGATGATTAATTGATATGCTCAAGTATAACAAAAAAACGCAGTAACATCTGAATGAATGTGGACAAATCAAGATGTCTGCTATGCGCACATTCCCCTGACCTCTTTGACTATCTCATCCAGAGAGATAGCCGCTTTGACGAAGAATTTATCCGCTCCTAGATTGGTCGCCTTTTCTACATCGCTCTTCTTGCTTAAGTTCGATAGGATCATTACCGGTATACCCTTATTCTTCTCATTCTGTTTTATCTTTTCGAGGATCTCGAATCCGCTCATCCCTGGGAGCAGTAGATCGAGAACGATGATATCCGGTACTTGGCTTTCCAATGCCGTCAGAGCTTCTTCACCATTCTTGGCATGGATGAGATTGAATCCTGATGACAAGAATTTGCGGCTCAAGATCGAGCCGATGAGCTTATCGTCTTCCACCCATAAGATAGTCTTCTTCTCTTCGATTTTTTGTACAGGTTCGGGAACGATATGTCCGAGCCGCTTATTCACATGAGCTACTATATTCTTGATATCTGGGCCGAGGGTCACGATATATTCAGTGATACTGCCTTCGGCGATCCGCCTCATGTTTATAGCCGTGCCATTCGTAGACATGAGGATGATGAGCGCCTTGTTCAGCAAAGGCTCTGCTCTGATCTTATCGATGACTCCATACCCTTCTCCATCTTGCAGAGTGACATCGAGCAAGACTAGGTGCGGCAGGGTATCATAGATGAGAGTCATGCCAGACACGCTATCATTGGCAGAAAAAACCGCGTAGCCTTCGACTTGTAAGGCCATATTCAGCTGCTCGGCTAGATTCTTGTCGGCAGTCACTATAATGACCGTTTGCTTCACCTGGGCATTTATGTGGCTTCGGACCATGCTTGTATTATACGATATCTTGATATATTAGATTCTTGCAGTTATACACAGGTAAAGTATAAAGTGCGCACTTACTTCTTTTTGTTCACCCCAAACTTCTCTCTCAAAACTACCAATTCATCCCTTATCAAGGCTGCCGTTTCGAAGTCTAGCTCCTTTACAGCTTCTTCCATAGCCGCTTCTTTCTCTTTAATGAGCTTCTTTGGATCAGTCAGAGCCAAAGCCTGATCGATCTTCACCAATTCATGGACAGCCTTGTCATGCTCGCTTCTAATTTGATCTGTTATATCGTGAATAACCTTATGAATAGTCTGTGGGGTTATGCCATGATCAGTATTATATTGGACTTGAATTTTCCTGCGGCGATCGGTTTCTCTGATAGCATTGTTAAGTGAACCTGTCATATTGTCAGCATAGAGAATGACACGGCCAGCAGCATTCCTAGCCGCACGGCCGATAGTTTGAATCAGAGAAGTCTCTGATCTCAAAAATCCTTCTTTGTCTGCGTCTAATATTCCAATAAGAGTCACCTCCGGTAGATCCAATCCTTCTCTTAGGAGGTTCACGCCGACTAGGCAATCATATTTGCCCCTTCTGAATTCGGTTAGGATTGTAATGCGCTCCATTGTTTTGATATCGCTATGAAGATATGCCGCCTTGATCTTCTTTTCTTTTAAGTATTCTGACAAGTCTTCGGCCATCTTCTTTGTAAGAGTCGTAGCTAGAACTCGGCCGCCTTTCTTTATTGCTTCTTCAGTTTCTTGAATGAAGTCGGCGATCTGGCCTGGGTAACCCTTCGACACTCCTTTTTTGTGATTTGAAGGGGTGACTAGATTTTGGTCAGAGCCTTGATCACGAGAACCGATCGTACCAGTCACAGGTCGAATGATCGTTTCAGGGTCTATAAGACCAGTGGGACGGATGACCTGTTCAATGACTTGTTTGCTATTCTCTCCTTCATATTTCCCCGGCGTAGCGGAAGTGAAGATCATCGGTCCTACCCTTTCTAGGAATTCATTGAATTTCAGAGGCCTATTATCCTTCGCCGAAGGCAGCCGGAATCCGTGGTCTACCAGAGTATTCTTCCTCGAAGCGTCTCCGGCATACATGCCGTTCAGTTGCGGAATAGTCACATGCGATTCATCGATGATGGTGAGGAAATCATTTCCATTGAAGAGTTCTGTAGTATGGCCTTTTCCCTTGAATTTACCGTAAGTCGATGCCTTCTCATCTAACATCTCACCAGCCTTAAAATTGAAATACGACAATAAAGAATCAGGCGGCTCTCCT
>CAIKAN010000096.1 GCA_903825415.1 uncultured bacterium | reverse complement strand
GTGGTTCTTCTCTTTATCGTGCCAGCTTTGTTCGTACATTCCAAATCGAATGATCTTACTTTTCTCTTGTACGATCTCGCCACATTCCTCTACTAAGATCTCTAACAGTTCGTCTTGATACTTACTAAGTCCCGATTGTGAAATGATATTCTCCTTAAATGAGTAAAGTTAAGATACTACAGTGATTGGATAAATAATAATAGTGTAGGTCGCGGGCGTCGGAACCCCACCTACCCTAACATTAAAGGACAATGTCAGCATGAATACTTATAAGCCTACGTGGCTCTACGTTAAACAACACAATCAAACAGGATTGAAATATTTTGGGAAAACTTCTAGGCCAGACCCAGTCACCTATTATGGTTCCGGAAAATATTGGCAAAATCATTTGAAGAAACACGGATATGATGTTACTACATTGTGGTGCCAACTGTTTCATTCGAAAGATGAGTTGGTTCGGTACGCTAATGAGTTTTCGAACATACATCAAATAACTGAGTCTAAAGAATGGGCCAACCTTAAACCCGAAACTGGGGTTGACGGCGGCTGCGCTTTTCAATCGATAGAGACTCGAGATAAGATTTCCAAAGCTAGATTGGGCATCCCAATGTCTGACGAGGCTAAGAAAAAATCGTCTATCCGAAAGAAAGGAATTCCGAGACCAAGTGAGGTGATTGAAAAACTTCGAGCCTCTAAAATTGGTAAAAAATTGAGTGATGAACATAGGACGAAGATATCAGAAGGTAAAATGGGTCATGTTGTAACTCTTGAAACTCGAAAAAAGCTGTCCTTGGCTAACTCTGGAAAACAACATGGGTCTCCGTCTGATGAAACTCGAAAGAAACAATCTATCTCAATGCGAGGAAAGAACTCAGGACCTAAATCTGAGCAACATAAAGCCAACTTGTCAATGTCAAGAAAGGGAAAGCCTTGGTCGCAAGCGAGAAGGGATTCCCAAAATAATAGAAAGTAGTTCAATCCCGAATTACTCATACATCTCCTTTAGTACCATTCTGTTTGACCACATAGCATACACGAGTATGAATCATCGTTATGCGAGTGACCGTCATATTTCCAGCCTTTGTTGTGCGGGCACTTACCCTGCAAGATCAACATCATCTGCTCGGCAGGCTTCGGTGTCAAATACCTATCTATTTCACGCTGCTTCTTTTTATCGTACTCGTTCATACCTACGGTCTGAGAATAAGTGGAATAGTGAAAGAAATTCTAACTTCTCCAGGCTGCATCCCTACAGGAATATGAGGGATGTCCGCGTTCACGAAGTACCACTTGTATAATTCAAATTGAATCTGTTCGAGCTTGTTTGTCCCTGCCAGATCATCATAGAATGAATTTATAACGTTCGGATTGCCAAGGGAGATATGATAGATAATTTTAGCGGTTATCTTCTTGTCCCTGTGAATCACAGGGTCCTTGGATCTGATTGAGAGGCGCGGCGCTGGACCGCCGATGATGACATTCTTTTGACACCATTCACTGAAAGCGGGTGATGCAAGTATATTGTCGTATCCTTCCCACCATTTCGCTTCGTTGCTTAACGACCGATCCTTTAAGTAAGCATGTGACATCGCCATACCTTCTTCAACTAGATCTGTTGGCACTGT
>CAIKAN010000095.1 GCA_903825415.1 uncultured bacterium | reverse complement strand
TTCCCATCTTGAGCCCAAGTCTGATAAAAAGAAAGTTGTCATGATGGCTCTTTTCCATGACATAGGCGAGGGTAGGACTTCGGATCATAATTATGTGCATCAGCGCTATGGCCGCTTGGCTGAAGCAGAGGCTGTGGCGGACATCTCTAGAAGCGTGCCATTTGGTGGCGAAATCCTGGAGCTTTTCAAAGAGGAGCAAGAGAGGAAGACTTTGGAAGCGAAACTAGTCAAAGACGCTGATCAGATCGAATGGATGGCGACGTTGCGTGCCGAGGAAGTGAAAGGGAATAGCAAGGCTCATGAATGGATCGTCATTGCCTACAAACGTTTGAAGACTGATGCGGCTAAAAAAGTGGCAAAATTGATAATGAAGACCCATCCGGATGCTTGGTGGTTCAACGCTGAAGATTCTTGGTTCGTAGATAGAAAAAAGAAGAATCAGAAGTGGGCTTAAGAAGCGGAACTAGGCCGCCTTCCTGTCTTCATAAGCGATTATATAAGGCTTGAGCTGTACGGTCGTTATCATCGTGTAATCTAGCCGCTCTCCATCTTTTAATTTTGCCTTGAGATCAGCTTCTAGTTCACTGAAAGCCTCCGAACATTTGGTGTCCGTCCAGTGGCTCGATATCCTGATGTTTTCTCTTTTGTCGTAGATTCCACTTGGACCTTTTCCTCCAAATAGTTCTTTCGCCAACCTTATCTGACAGAGGTTTCTCTGCATCAAGGCAGCGCTTGCTTCCGGAGATTCTATTATAGCTTCTGGAGTTGTCATACTATAAGCATACACCCCTTTTCTGCTATAATAAAGTATAATAACCCCATGGAATCAATCGGAATTTCGGCTGAAAAATTCACCAGTCCACACGAGGAAATAGCCTATTTGAAGGACATGATTGCTCGTCGAGAGCGTGAGCTTTTGGAAAAAACGCCTGAAGCTTCGACTGAACATGTGGCCCGCGAAGAGGTCGTCAGATATGCCGAGCGCAAGTCGAATGACGTCTTGCATGACAAATACATTGTTCCAACACAGGAGATGGAAGCGGTCGTTCTCGAGCTCTCACCGGAAGAGCATGATGAAAAGATGAATGAGCTTTTGGGCATGCTTGAGCAGAAGGGCATTCACAACACGCTCATGACCATAGAAAAGATGCATGATCCTCATATTTACGATGACTTTCATAGACTGCTAATCCAATATCTTCGTTCTGGTTTTGTGATCGGCGGACTCAAAGACAAAGATCCATTGTGGCGTTCGCTCAAGATGTCCCTCTATGAAATTCTCGTGCCGGAAGTTAATGCGCCGGATAAGGGTGGACCATCAAAGCCACTCAAAGAACTGTTGTCATCGATGGAACAGTTCTATGCCGGGATGTGCTCCATCAATGGTCGTAGCGCAGACGGTAAAGATTCACGCGACAACGTTTTTGCCTTTGAGATAGCCGTCGCCAATCATAGCGAAGACTTTATCTTTTATTGCGCGATGCCGGAAGACAAGCGTAACCTTTTTGAAAAGCAGATCCTTTCAGTCTTTCCAGATGCCAAAGTGAGTGAGCGAAAGGATGACTACAACATTTTCAATGAGAACGGCGCCACAGTCGCTTCGTATGCTCGCCAAATGAAGAATCATATCTTTCCGATCAAGACCTATGATCAGTTTGATGCGGATCCGATCAATGCTCTCTTAAATTCATTTTCTAAGATTGATATGAATGGCGAAGGCGCCGCTATTCAGGTGATATTCAAGCCTGTTAATTCTTTTTATAATGACAAATATCGCAAAGGCCTCGAAAAGATCCAAAAAGGCGATAAGCTCAATGAGGCTATCGATATCGCTTACACGACTAGCGATAAGGTTTTGAAGGGAATAGGCAAAGGGTTGGAGACTGGAGTCAAAGGTGTCTTCGATATGATCAGTGGCATGGGTGATTCGAGTGACGATTCTAAGAAGGACGAAGAGGAAC
>CAIKAN010000094.1 GCA_903825415.1 uncultured bacterium | reverse complement strand
CCCTTGCAATCGATTCACCCCAAGATAGTCCTTGAAACTAGAATATTCATAGATTCTTGAATATTCGGTTGCTTTAACAGCGTATTCCGGTTCACTATGCATTTCACTCGATAAGTTCGGTTCTTTTATACCATATGGATTCAGGTGTATATAACTGATTACGACATTCATATATTCCTCATCAGTTATGTGTTTTGCTTTGTATTTGCCTTGAATGATCGTCCCGGAGTGTTTATATTTGATGTTGTAGTACATCGAATAGCCAGTGCATACTTTCCTTAGAAAGGTAGTCATATTGCCATCTTTATGCTCATGAAGTGCGATATGAAAATGATTCGGCATCAAGCAATACGCGATAACTTCTACCAATGGCTCGCCACGATCGATCGAATAGATATCATCTTCAGGCATTTTGGATATATCGACGGGTTTCATGCTATTACACACAAAAAGCAATGATATAAATCGACGATAGTCGCTTCTATCGTTGAATATCACAGCCTTGTGCGCTCCCCGATTATATACATGATAATAGCCGATTTTCATAGATTATGTTCCGAAGGTCGGACCTTCGATGATAATCTATCAAAACGAAATGAATTTTCCCTGAATTTTCAATCAAAAAACGATAAAATCTTTCCGAAGGTCCGACCTTCGGAGAATCCATGGCTAACTCTCGCGAAGGTCCGACCTTCGGAAAAGTTAATTCGCAGGCGCTGTCACAGTCTCTGCGGCCGGAGCTACAACAGTCGCATCAGCGGCTGGCGTCTGTGGAACTGTTTGAATTGAAGCTTCAACGGCCGGTGTCGTAGGAGGGATGACTTCTGGAGTCAGGGCTGGAGTGGAGGTTGAATTTGACGCAGGGGCCGCGACAGTAGTGCTGGCAGGTGTCGATGAGGCAGTCGTATTTGAGACCGTTCCAGAAATGACGGTCTCCGTCGTAGTTGCTACGGAATCAGTCGTTGTGGCTTGAGAAACAGTCACAGAAGGAGCTGTTGGCTGAGTCGTCGTTGCAACTATCGTCTGGGAAACTGGAGGAATAGTTACTGTCGTCTGGGTATTTGTGGTCATAACTGGAGCCTGTTGAGCAGGGACAACTGCGGGTGTAGAAGATGCCATTGAAGGCGTAGAAGTCGCTGTTCCGCAAGCGCCAGGCTGCTTGTCCCAATCGCCATTCTTGATGACTACACAGTAGATCTGACCCGTGGCTTGATCGGTTATTTCAAGGCCATGAGAGACAGCGGCTGTCTGAGTCTCAACTCTGTTGAAAACGGCCAAGGTCGCCGTGATCTTGTTGAAGACCCATTCTGCGGCATTCTTGATGATTTCCATGACAGCCTTGGCGATCCTGACGAGGAGAGAATCTCCTGAAGATGTCTGATCGCTTGAAGTCGCGAACATCTCATTCACGGTAGCCTTGGTCGTCGAAGCGATAGTCTCAGCGAGATTGTTCTGAGCCGCTTCCAAAGCATCTACCCTGCCATTCATATTGACCACGATCTGATTCTGATTATTCAGAGAAAGCGATAATTCCGATAGAGATTGCGTGGTCGTAGCTTGAGCCGACAAGATAGAGGCTGCCGTCGATGAGGCCACGGAATTGAGGCTTTGCGTCATTTCATTCAAAGATTTTCCGAAGCATTGCTTTCCGTTCGCACAAACATCGCCAGCGACTGTGATATTGCCATTCTCATCCACAGTCATAGTGTCCACGCCGTTCTGATTCTTGAGGATAATACCTTGAGGCTGTCCATCGAGAGGCGCTTCTGTGAAGCGGAAATTGTTAGCGAATACCAAGTCACCAGCATAGAGGGTCTTGCCATGGAGCGTTCCGAGCACATCGAGATTGTACTGGATCGTAGATGTACCAGTGCCGCCAACATAGAAATTACCTGAAAGCCCGAGCTGTGAAGAAGGAGATGTGGTGCCTACGCCGATGGTGCCGTTCGCTAATATAGTCAAAAGCGTCGTTGTGGAAGTTCCTCCAGTCGTTGAGGCGATGGTAAGGAAAGGCGTATTCACGGCTGTATTGACAGAATTCGAGATCGACAATAGCGAGTTCGGGGTGCTGGTGCCGATGCCTACATAGCCATTCGAGCTCACACTGAACAGTATTTCGGGAGGTCTCTCCTCTCGAAACTCCTGTGGCTCAAATGGTGGATTTGAGCCACAAACGCCTTTTACTGCAAGAATTGATACCTCGCATCACGCGGATTTCCCACGCGAGTCAAACGGCCCTGCTCGACTAATTCAACCAAATATCTAGTCGCAGTCGCGCTGGATATATGCAGAAGCTTCTGTATATCTTCATTAGCAACTATCTGCTCCTTTTGAGCGAAATGAATGATCTTCTCCAGCTTTCTTTGCCTATTGAATTGGATCTTTGCTTGAGCTTTTGCCAACAGTACATGAATGAACCCCGTTTGATCTTGTTGTACCGTCGATTGTGTTTGCAAAACCGTTGGTATAGTCGGCACCATTATCGGCGTAGAAACAAGTACTGATTGCGCTGAAACTTCTTGAATTTGGGGGATGTCCGACATCCCCGACTTATTTTGATTTTCCACAGCAACAGGGGTTGCAGCGTCCATAGGCGATTCTGGAGCTTCTGAAGGCATATCGGCCTGGGTAGAACCCGTAGACTGGCCCGACTGTCCAGAAACCGGAACTTCCGCTCCTTCCGGATAATTAGCTATATTTTGCTGACCTTGATCATCATTCATCTTGAATGATTCTATTATAACAGAAAGTAATCTCTATATCCGATATCGAGATACCTCAGACGGAAGCCTCGCCTCCGCAAGGGGATGTCACACATCCGAAACCGCGACTTAGCGGGAGGTCTCTCCTCCCGAAACCCTATCAATCATTCTCCTTACAGCCTTCCCCCTGCAATGCTTCAAGATACCATAGTAAGACGCCATAGACTGATCAAACCGTCCCTTTGATACAACCCCTCTATCCAAACCCGCCTTTAGCGCCCTGACCTTCTTAAATATCCGCCGCTTGGTCTTTGTCCGTAATACCCGAAAATGCGGAAATATCACATATCCCAGAAAATCGATGCCTTGTGAAGCTTTCCGTATATAGACCTTGTCCGGATGCATAGAAAGCGATAATTCTTTTTCCAAAAATTCCGAGAGCTTTATCAGCAGCTCCGACAGATTATCCTTATTCGTATCTAGAATGACAAAATCGTCTGCATATCGCACATAGTATTTTATTCTTAATATTCTTTTTACAAACTGATCTAACTGATCCAGATAAATATTAGATAACAGCTGACTGGTCAGATTCCCTAGCGGTATTCCTTTCCCCGGCTGTGTCTCGAAACTGAAGATTACCCGCTTCAGAAGATCTATCATCTTTTCGTCTTTGATGGTTTTCCGGAGCAAGCGTATCAGGGTCTCATGGTCTACCGAGTCAAAGAATTTCCGGATATCGCATTTCAATACCCATACCGTCCTTGTATTATTTCTCGATAGCTTCCACATGAAGGCTTGAAAGCGATCACATGCCTTATGCGTTCCCTTTCCTAGCCGTGAAGAATATGAATCAAAGATGAATTTCTTGTCATACATCGGCGCAAGCACCCTGAATATGGCATGGTGCAATAAGCGATCGATCACCGATGCTTTGTGTATATGCCTGCGCTTCGGGTCAAAAACGTAGAATTGTTCATAACTTGAATGCGTATATGTCCCATCTCGAAGTTCTCTGGAGAGTTTGAAAATACGCTCTTCTATCTTTACCGAGAATTCGGCCACGTCTTGCTTTTGTATCTTTCCATGTTTAAACTCATTCCATGCGCGAAATAAGTTTATCGGCAAAGATATCTCGTCAAACAAAACATGACAATTAAGTCCCCCCCCCCCCGCATAATCCCGGTGGTTCGATTTTCCATAAGACGTATCAATTATACGCGTATCTGCACAAATGTGTAGCCGTATTCCCCAAGAAAGATAGATTCACTCTTGGAGTCAAGATAGAGCAGGAAGCCCTTGAATTTTTTCAGCTCATCATGTTGGCACGGGAAAAAACCGGCATGAGCAAGCTCCTCATCCTCAAAAAAGCCGATTTCAAGATCACTATGATGAAGCTATTTTGTCGTTTATCCTTCGATCTCAAAGCTATGCAGGAGAGATGGTATATAGAAGCCGAAGATAAGCTCCTTGAAATAGGCAAGATGCTCGGCGGCTGGATCAAATACGCGGACACAAAAGGGCCTCATAAAGAAGCCCCTGTGAACACTTCGGGAGAACACGACACCTAGATTGTCGTTCGAGTTCCTGGGGTCATTGTCGTTGACGTTCACGCCGTCAGCATCGCTGTTGCCCAAGTTCACGAGGTTGCCGTTCGAAGAGTGTCTGTTCCATTATACGGTTCCATCCGAGCAAACGCACTTCGTTCTCTGCGAGAAGGTTGTGCGCGTAAGAATCCGCGTGCACTCCGTAAATCAAATTCACCTGCACACAGAACCGTATAAGCAGTGTTTTTGGCGAGCGCGATTTTATCAACCGCGCTTCATTAGCCGAAATCAGTATATATGAAAATAAAAAAGCGCGCACCCAACCTGATGTTGAATGCGCGTTTTGTCTTTGGCTCGAACGGAGACAAAGACGGACTGCCTTCGCTCCTGACCGGAGCTACGGCGGACAAGCAAGGACCCAAGAACTCGATTTTCAAGAAACCAAGCTCGGGATCGCACCGCGGGAGAACACGACACCAAGATTGTCGAGCGAGTTCCTGGGGTCAAAGCCGCGGACGTACACGCCGCCAGCACCGCCGAAGCCCAAGCCCACGAGGTTGCCGCGCGAAGAGCGTGAAGCGCTCCAGTGGTACATGTTGGGCAGGAGATACTCGCCGTTCACTTTGAAATAGGCGATAACGTCAAACAGAGTGTCTGCAGGAGTACCACGGAAGAGTCGGTTCAGTTGGAGGTTCGCCATCGCCTCGGCCCCTGCTTTCCAATCCTTGTCTGCGAGCCTCTCGAGTTCGTCTTTGCGATCTTCGAACTCCTTGATTGCGGCTTGATAGGCGGCGGGCAATTCCATACTCCCGTACACATGCTCGCGGACATAGTCCGCGAGCACCTGAGTCTGACTCAGGTAGTTTTGACCAGTTGAACCGGAAATCACTTCCCGTCCGACGAGTCGCCATTCGAGCCTCGTGGTCTCAGTGGTGTAGAATTGCTCGCCCTTGTACCAGTCGATGTCGTAAAGGAGTTTGCCGTCTCCCAACACGTTGTTGAGTCGGCTATGGAGCTGCTGCATCGTGGTCGGCGCGTGCAAGATGAGGAATTGTCCGAGCTTGCGGGCCCGCTTAAGTTCCTCTTCCGTGAACGGGATGGCAGGAACCGTGGCCTGATCGAGAGTGAGCCCGAAGGCTTTCGCAACCTTGTCCGAACCAAGACAATCGAACGTTTCGACTCGCTTCGTGAAAAGATCTTCAGCAAACGCCGTGGTCGCTGGAACCGTTGATGTTGTCTTCATAGTTTCTTTTTTTGTTGTGGTGTTCTATCCGTTATCATTGCCCTATTGGGCGGGGTTTAATTTCTGTCTGTATTATATACCACATGCTGTATGTTTGTCAAGCACAACATCGGTACATTCAACCCCAAATCACAACACCCGCCAAAATATGGCTCAATAGCGAGGTTTAGCTTTCGGGGAGGAGAGACCTCCCGAAACCCCATCGGATGTGTGACATCCCCCCTGAGGGGGATGTCACACATCCGATGATGTATAATACCCAAACTCATGCCCACCCCTCAACCCTCTCCCTTATTCTTCTTCAAAAACCTCTATACCGCCTACAAATCATGCCTCAAAGGCAAGGTCAATGCTCAATCATCCGCCAGATTCGCCGAACACCTCGAAAACAACCTGCTGGCTATGGTCAGAGAGCTCACCAACCACACCTACAAGGTCGGACAGTTCACTTGTTTCCCCATCACCGACCCCAAGCTCCGTGAAGTTTGGGCCGCTGATTTCAAGGACAGGATCGTCCATCATCTGCTCGTCTCCAAGATCGAACCCCTTTGGGAAAAGATCTTCATTCATGATTCCTACGCCTGTCGCACCGGAAAAGGAGCTCACAAAGCCGTTGCGAAAATAAAGCGTATTCTGGCCTGCGAAAAAGATCTATACTATCTCCATGTCGATATCCGCGGCTTTTTCACTAGCATCGACAAAGACACGCTCTTCTCCATCCTTTCAAGGAAGACCCGCAATCCCGACCTCTTATATCTGATCCGGCTCACTATATTTCATGACCCAAAAAGCAACTACATCATCAAAGGAAACGAGATGATCCTCCGCGACATACCATCCCACAAATCTCTCTTCGGCGTGCCCGACAGCAAAGGCCTCCCCATCGGCAATTACACCTCCCAATTCTTCGCCAATGTCTACCTGAACGAGCTCGACCAATACGCCAAACGCACTCTCAAATGCCGCCGCTATTTCCGATATATGGATGACATCCTTATTCTCGACCACAACCAAAGCCGCCTGCGCCTCCTCGCAAAACTTATAAACGATTTCCTGATTGAGAAACTGAAAATCGAGCTTCATCCCAAGAAGACTATCCTACAAAAAGCTCATACCGGCATCGATTTTCTAGGATATATCACCCATCCGCAATATTCTCTTTCCAGGAAGAGAGTCGTTGGCAACATAAGAACGAAACTAGCTCATTCCAACCGCCTGCTCTCTCAAACTTCCAACCCAAACGAGATCAAAGATATCGTCAAAAATGCTCAAGCCGTCATAAACTCATATTGGGGACACTTCAAACACGCCAACTGCGGTAAACTCAAGAAAAAGCTCTATGAAAAACATTTCGGTGAGTTAAAGAAATATCTGGAAAAATCAAAAGAAGGAGAACATTTTGTGATCAAGGAGTTACTGCTTAATTCCACCACCCCTCAGTCCCCTCCTTGAGAAGGAGGGGAGGGACGCGGTGAACTGCGCTCCTCCCCTCCTCTTTGAGGAGGGGATCAAGGGGTGGTAGAGACGACTAGGGACGGAATACAGCCCTGAAGCGGTTGCTCAAGTTCTAGCTTGAATCACTACACCCTCTAAACACTTCTCTCGGCGTAGAATAGTTATGCCGTTTTCTCGGTCGAT
>CAIKAN010000093.1 GCA_903825415.1 uncultured bacterium | reverse complement strand
CGCAAGTGAACTTGATTCACTTGCGCTCTTGCGTACTTGCGTACTCGTTAAAATCCTCAAGACCTCGCCACTCTAAAATCCGAAGATGTTCATAAAGAATTTGCCGATGCTCCCGAAAAAACCTGGATGATCAGACTTTCCTGAAGTTCCAGCAGCTATGGTTTGATCTATGACAGAAGATGCAGTCACCGCACTGCCGCTGACAGAACCCTGTATGACTACAGTATCGCCGACTTTCAATGTAGAGATCGTTGTGGCCGCACTATTCGTGCCTGAATAGATCTTCGCATTCGAAGCATCGACTGTATAGCTCACCTTGCTCTTATTTGTCACAGACAAGACAGATCCACTGATCGAGGATATCGTCCCAGCTACGACAGGCTGTCCATTGCCTCCAATCGAAGGGACTTGCTGCCCTGTGGACGACTCGCCCTTACCTCCATTATCGCCGCCCGTGGGCCTTTGACCGCGCATCATCACTCCATCTCTGATCATCGTCGCTATGACGTTGGAACCAGACACGGTGCCTTGCACATATAGAGTGTCACCGATGGCTATATTCGCGATAGAGCCAGTGGCGTTGTTCTTCATAACAGTCGCCTTGCTAGCATCGATCGTAAATGTGGTGACCGGTGTAGAAGTGCCAAATCCGGTGCGACCGCTCACAGTTATCGTATTCCCGGATACAGCCGAAACCGTCCCTATCACTCCAGGTCTCATCGTCCCGCGGCCCATCATAGTCCCACCGCCAGTTCGCATCATAGAGCCATTAAATGTGCTCCCTGCCTGGCCGTGCCAATTCGCGGCCTGAGAACCAACAGTAGTCGTTTCGGCGGCAAACGCCGGGATAGCCGCAGCTGTCACAAACGAAGCTAATATAGCTAATGTAATGAATGATCTTGATATTTTCATGATTGATATATGATTATAATTTTCTGATAATTCGACGGCATACTGCGCTTGCAGTAGGGTTAGTACGGTCGATGAATGGATAGCGGTGCACACCCCGTGCTCGTGCGCCGAATCTCGGTCTATGTTAGATTATCTACATAAGATCATGTCTCAAACATCAAAAGTCGTCTCTTCCCTGATCGTTATCCTCGCTTCAGCCATATTCATCTACTCTTATCGCGACAAGCTGCCGGCGACGATCAAAGATATCAGTTTGAGCTTGGGGATATCAAGGCCGTGCACCGATGCCATCACGTATTCTTTAGTATCTTTCGACACCCGCTTCGGCATGACCAAAGAGCAATACGAGGAGGATATCTCGGAGGCAGCGAGCATCTGGGAGAATGCTTTGGACAGAAAGCTCTTCTCCTTCCAAGATTCAGGAGGAGAACTTGATATGAATCTTATCTACGACTATCGCCAACAAGCGACCGACAATATAAATCAAGTGGATTTGACTATCAATAGCGATAAGGGCTCGTACAACTTCTTAAAGGCAAAGTATGATTCCCTTCAGATAGAATATTCACAAAAGAGATCTGCAACCCAAAGAGACTTAGATGCATATCAGACGAAGAAAGCTTCATACGATCAAGAAATCGCCGGCTGGAATCAAAAAGGAGGGGCTCCATCAGCTATTTATAAACAGCTCGAGCAAGAGCGCATTTCCTTGAATTCAGAAGCCGCCAGCCTCAACCAAAGACAAAACGACTTGAATATCATGGTAGATGAGATCAACTCTTCCGCTTCTATTTTGAATAAGCTGGCCCATGATCTCAATCTCAACGTCAAGACACACAACGATATAGGCAAGAGCACGGGGGAAGAATTCAATGAGGGAGAGTATATCGAAGACTCTTCCGGTAAGAGCGTGAATATCTACCAATTCAAGGACAATAATCAATTGATCCGCGTTCTTGAACATGAGCTAGGCCATGCCCTCGGCCTCGATCATGTCGCTGATCCAAAAGCGATCATGTACCGCTTGAATGAAGGTACGAATCAGACTCTGACCGATGACGATATAAAAGAGCTGGATAGGGTCTGTAAGATCCCAGCTAGCCGATAGCTCCCCATTGGCGGAATCAATCTAAAGCGCGCTATACTTATTATAATGAATACAAAATCTATCATCTGGCTCGGTGCGATCGTAGGCTCGACGCTTGGAGGCGCTCTACCCATGCTTTGGGGGGAGAGCTCGATCTCCGTGTCTTCTGCCCTATTGAGCATGTTGGGCGGCTTGGCGGGAATTTGGGCCGGATTCAAGCTTTCGCATATGTGAAGAAAGTTATTCACAGTTAGTTGACAATACTAAACCGCTTTTTTCCAGTATAATACAGGTTACATGCAACCTCCCCAGCCTTTTCATGATGACCGTCCATGGGGGAAAGAGTTGTGGTTCAAAGGAAATGCGCCGACCATGGTGAAGATCCTTACCATCAATCCTGGTGAGGAGTTCAGTCTTCAATATCACCATAAGCGAGATGAATCCTGGTACGTCATTTCTGGAAATGGATCAGCTCAAGTGGATTCAGAGAGGATTGAGCTGAATCCCGGCAGCTATCAATTCGTTCCTCGCATGATCAAACACCGTCTCAAGTGCGGGACTTTGAAGCTCACCGTCTTGGAATTGACTTATGGCGAATTCGATGAAAAAGATGAAGTGCGTCTGGAAGACCATTATGGGCGCACCTAGTTAGAGGGTTCCAGCGTAGTCAATCATATACAGCTCTTATCTCTATGGATCCTTTCGAAACAAAATTCATCCTTCCTATAATCTCGATCGTAGCCGCTGTAATGGTGATCGTCTTCATCTGGCTGACTGAGAGATGGAACAAGAGCGATGTGTCCGAACAGAAGAAAAGAAAGGGGTTCATAAACAGGCACGAAAATAACCCGATCATGTCACCCCTCCCTCACAGCTCATGGGAGACATCTGGCGTATTCAACCCCGCCGCAGTCCAAGATTCGGGAGGGCGCGTGCACCTCTTGTATCGAGCCATAGGCGATGATGGGATATCCAGGATCGGATATGCCTCGAGCGCCAATGGTTTGGACATCGACGAGAGATTATCTTATCCGGTATTCACTATGCAAAAGCCTCTGCGCGATATGCCGGAAGAGATGCGGCGCCATGATTCGGTCATGTATCCGTCCGGTGGATCATGGGGAGGCACAGAAGACCCGCGCATCGTCCAGATAGATGATACCGTTTATATGACATTCAACGGCTTCGACGGTTGGGATTTCATCAGGATAGGCATAGTGTCCATCAAAGCAGATGATTTCTTCGCCAAGCGCTGGAGCTGGAGCAAGCCGCGTTTTCTTTCCACCAAAGGGCAGGTTCACAAGAATTGGGTCCTCTTCCCGGAAAAGATCAATGGCAAATTCGCTATTCTTCATACGATAGTTCCGACCGTCATGATCGAATATATTCATAGCATAGATGCTATGACCAAGGAGATATCTTGCCCCAGGAAAGGAGGTCCTCAACCTGGAAGGAAGGGCCATTGGGATAGCAAGATCAGGAGCGCCGGCCCACCGCCAATCAAGACCCCACAAGGGTGGCTCGTGCTATATCATGCGATGGATGATCGAGATCCTCATATCGGATATAAAATGGGAGCAATGCTATTGGATCTCCAAGATCCGACCAAGGTGATCGCCAGGTCTATCGCCCCTATCCTTGAACCGGATAAATGGTATGAGAATGATTGGAAGCCAGGAGTCGTTTATGCATGCGGAGCCGCAGTTAAAGACAATATCCTCTATGTCTATTACGGCGGCGGAGATAAGCACGTTTGCGTCGCTCATGCTCCTATCAAAGATCTTGTAGATTGGTTGATGAGATATGGTAAAATCTAGGACAACATGTTCACCGTCACCAGGTCAGAGAACAATCCGATCCTATCGCCGCTCCGAGAGCACCCTTGGGAAGCAGCTGCTGCTTTCAACGGCTGTCCGATCCTGAAAGGCAAAGATACCATCTTGATCTATAGAGCGATGTCAGAGACTCAGCTCCTCAAAGAGCCAAAGATCCGCACATCAGTAATCGCTAGAGCTGTGAGATCGCCTGATAAAGCTCATTTTGGCGAACGCAAAGTTCTGGTCTATCCAGATCAACCGTATGACAAGTTCGGTTGTGAAGACCCCCGAGTGACCGAGCTCGATGGGACATACTACATATTCTATACAGGTCTAGGAGGATACCCTTTTTCTTCGGAAAATATCAGGACCGCAGTCGCCTTGAGTAAAGATCTAGAGACGGTGACTGAGAAGCATGAGATAACCCCTTTCAATGCCAAAGGCATGGCGATATTCCCAGAAAAGATCAACGGCAAGATCGCCATGCTCCTGACCGCTAACACCGATCGACCACCATCCGAGATCTGTTATGCCGAGTTCGATAAACCGGAAGATATGTGGTCTCAGGAATATTGGGCTCAGTGGAGCAGGAATTTTGACACCCACCGACTGCACATACGCCGCCAGAGCGATGACCAGCTCGAGATCGGCGCCGCTCCTGTGAAGACGGACAAGGGATGGCTTGTCATTTATTCGCACATACAAAAATACGGTTCCGGCCGTGTCGTTTTCGGCATAGAAGCTGTGCTTCTCGATCTTAATAATCCTCTCAAGGTCGTAGGCCGCACCAAAGGGCCTTTCATGGTGCCAGATGCATATTACGAAAAGATCGGCCAAGTCCCCGACGTCATCTTCCCTTCCGGAGCCTTGATCCGTGACGGAAAGCTGGAGGTATATTATGGAGCCACAGATACATATTGCGCCATGGCGACTATCCCTCTGGATAATTTCTTGAATTGCCTCGTCGATTCCAGGAGCGATATCGCCAAACGGTTCCCAGGCAACCCGATCATCTCGCCAAGACAAGGCTTTTCGTGGGAGGCTCATGGAACGCTCAATCCGGCTGCGATCGAGCTTGATGGCAAGATCCATATCCTCTACCGAGCCGTCTCCGACAAGAATGTCTCGACTATCGGATACGCCGCATCTAATGACGGCTTACGCATCGATGAGCGCTCAGACAAGCCGATGTATTTCCCTCGAAAAGATTTCGAGAGGCGAGGTGATGCCGATGACAATTATGGCTGTGAAGACCCGAGGGCGGTACAGATCGGAGACAGGATATATATGAATTATACAGCTTATGATGGCATCACCCCGCGTGTCGCCGTCTCTTCGATCAGTACAAAAGACTTCTCTGCAAAAAAATGGAACGCATGGACAGAGCCAGAGGCGATCACCCCTTCCGGCATCGCCAATAAAGACTCGACCATCCTTCCAGAACCGGTAAAGGGGAAATACTTGATCTTCCATCGGGTCCAGGAGAGCGTCTGTGCTGATTTTGTATCATCCTTGGATTTCAAAACGGAGAAGGTAGACGAATGCATCGAGGTCATATCGCCGCGGCGAGGCATGTGGGACGGCAATAAGGTCGGTATATCCACACCTCCAGTGAAGACTCCCGCCGGCTGGCTGCTCCTCTATCATGGCGTATCCTGGAGCACTATCTACAGAGTCGGCGCCGTGCTCCTGGATCTGGATGACCCCACGATAGTCAAAGCGCGCACCGCCACTCCTATCTTCGAACCGGAGACCGACTATGAAAGCAAAGGCATCATCCAGAATGTCGTATTTCCTTGCGGCTTGGTCGTTAGAGGCTCTACAGTATATGTCTATTATGGCGCCGCTGATTCCGTTATCGGCGTCGTGACCATGAAGCTCAAGGCTTTGCTAAAAATGCTAGAGATATAATATGCCCATACCGAATTACAAGCTCATAATCTTCGATCTGGACGGCACTCTTACGCCCAGCAAGTCTCCGCTTGAACCGGTCATGGCTGATCTATTGGTCAGATTGATCAAGAAAGTTCGTGTCGCCGTAATTTCCGGCTGCGGATATCCTCAATTCGTCACTCAATTCCTGTCGAAATTTCCGCATTATACAGAGGGATTGAGCAATCTCATCTTATTGCCGACGTCGGGCACGCGGATGTATCTCTGGCGCGGCACCTGGTCTATACAGTATGCTGAAGACCTGACACAACCGGAAAAAGACAAGATCTTGACGGCCATAAACGAATCATTGAAAGCTATCAGATTCATCATGCCTGAAAAGACGTACGGCCAGCTCATAGAAGATCGAGGATCACAGATCACCTTCTCGGCACTAGGACAATTGACCCCGATCGCCATCAAATCCACTTGGGATCCAGATCATCGCAAACGCCTACAGCTCATTGAGATCTTGAGCCGCAAGATCCCTAGATTCGACATCCGTGTCGGAGGCATGACTTCCGTAGACATCACTCGCCGTGGAGTCAATAAAGCCTATGGTATACGCAAACTGGAAGAGCATTTCAAGCTTGTACCGGAAGATATCCTTTTTGTCGGCGACTCCCTATTCCGAGATGGAAATGATTTTCCCGCCAAAGCTACAGGCGTAGACTGTCTTCCCGTTAAAGACCCTGAAGAGACCAGAACTATCATCGAGGGCTGGCTGGAATGAGACTAGACCGATTCATCCCTACTTCTTCATCTTCTCATATCTATTTATAAGCAATTTGGTATCCCAAGCTCTCGTGCCATATGCCGAACCGAGCACTATGAAAGCGATCGGCTGCTCGTCGATCTCCAATATCGTGAGCATGGTCTCACCTGCTTCTGGAGTCCGCCCAGTCTTGCCACCGATAAAGCGCTTATCACTCACAAAAGGGTGGATATTCATCAGAATGTGAGAACCGTGATCTGAAGTGGTAGCCATGGATACTTGAGGCAAGCGAGTGATAGCCAGTATGTCTGAATGCTGCTTCAACAGATATTGCGCCAGAACGAAAATATCCGAAGCAGATGCAGTATTCTGGGGGCTCACCCCGGACGGATCAGCAAAATATGAATGTGACATGCCGATCTCCCAAGCATATCCTGACATAGCCTTTTTGAAAGCGGCACGGTCGCTAGAAGAAGCTATGGCTTCAGCGGCTACATTCGATGAGCTGAGCAACATGGCGCGCATGAGCTCATCGAATGATAATCTCTCCCCTGCAACGAGATGGCTATCATCAGGGGGTGCCATAGCTTCTTCCTTCGTGACCTCAATGCTTGAAGTCGAAGTGATCATATCCACAGCAGCTATTGCTGTGATCAGCTTTGACATAGAAGCTACCGGCATAGGCTTTGAGGCGTCATCGCTCACATAGACCTTCCCCGTAATGAGATTCCCGACTAAATAAGCTTTCGCTGTGATCACCGAAGCTGTGGTAGAAGCGACTGGTCCAGCCTTCAGTATCACCGGGGCACCATCGATCACAGATGTTAATGGGCTTTCAATTTCATGAGGCTGATCTATAGATGGTTCGATCTGTACAGGCGTAGGGAGAATTACGCGCTGATCATTCGAATGCATAACAAAAGAGATCGCCACCGCTAAAGCAAGCGCCAAGACTACTGATAGAGCGAATATTCTTTTAGACACGCATCAATTGTAACAACCCCCGAGACCGCATACAACCGACAGTCGAAACCTTCCAAAAATAAAGGTTATCTCGTTACAGATATGGTAGCGGACAATTCACCGGTAGAGCTGGCTGTGATCCTACCATTCGCGTCTCTAGCTATCTCATAACCGGTATTATAATCGCCAGTTGAATTGAAATGAGCTCCCAGAATGATCGGATCGAATGGCAGAGATGAGATATAATCTGGCACTACACAACTGGCGATATCGCCAAGATATGGATTGGGATCGCTAGCGATACGATTTCTTACGACAGTGAATGTCGAAGAGATGCTCTGGGTGCTCGTACCGCAGACAAAGGTTCCGCGATGCTCTGCCATGTTCTGATGAATAGCATTGAGAAGAGCATTCACATTACTGGTTCTTTGAGAGTCTCTGGCTAATTTGAATTGTCTGGCAGGATTCACGGCAACGAGAACGATGGCCGCTAAGACAGCGATGATACCGATAACCACCAGTATTTCTATAAGTGTAAAGCCTCTTTCCTCACAACGAACTGCTGATCTTATCCTTTTTATATGATGCATGTTTGTTTTATATTAAGTCGCTCTGATAATCGAATAGCGTATCAGATCAAAATGAAAAAACGCTGAATTTCTGATAAAAAAAGGATAAAATCTTTTGAGTGCGCAAGTTTCAAGTACGCAAGTGCGCAAGTGAACGCCATACTTGCGTACTTGCGCACTATTAACTTGCGAACTATTTCTGTACTTGCGCCTATTATGTAAGCATTTATTTATTTGCTATAATCAACCATTATGTCCAATAAACAAGACAAGCTCTCTACCGATGCCTACAAAGGCGTTCGCGATTTCTTCCCTGCCGATATGGCCATAGAGAAGAAGATATTCGGCATATGGAGAGAAGTTTGCGAGAGATATGGCTATGAAGAATACGGCGCTTCGGTTCTCGAGCCAGCCGAGCTTTACAGAGCCAAATCCGGCGAAGAGATAGTCAATGAGCAGACTTATACTTTCACTGATCGCGGAGATCGAGAGGTCACCCTGCGACCAGAGATGACCCCCACAGTCGCCAGAATGGTCGCAGCCCGCAAGCGCGAGCTCGTATTCCCTTTGCGCTGGTATTCCATTCCCAATCTATTCCGCTATGAGCAGCCTCAGAGGGGCCGAGTCCGTGAGCATTGGCAGCTTAATGTTGATATCTTCGGAGTCGAGTCTTCCGCCGCTGAGATCGAAGTCATCAATATGGCTTACGATATCACTCGGGCATATGGGCTCAAGGATGCCGATTTCGAGATCAGGCTCAACAATAGAAAGCTTATGAATTATCTTACGAAAGACGTCTTCGGCCTCGATGATACAGCGGCACAAAGAGCCTCAAAGCTGATAGACAAGAAGAACAAGATCAGCGCTGAGGCATTCGAACTGGGCATCAGCGAGCTATTCAAGGATAAGCCCGACTCTGCCAAGAAATTCTTGACCTTGCTCAATTCCAAGAATTTCACAGAATTCGCCTCCAACCTCCCCCAGACCATAGAAGAGCACCTAGGCTTAGTCGAACTTAAGCGAGTCATCAAAGGCCTCGAGGCACTAGGCATTACCAATGTAAGATTCGATCAAACGCTCATGCGTGGTTTCGACTATTACACAGGGACAGTTTTCGAGGTATTCGATACTAATCCTGCCAATCGCCGTTCCGTCTTCGGCGGAGGACGGTATGATGATCTTTTGGCTTTATTCGGAAATGAAAAGGTTCCAGCCTTCGGATTCGGTGCTGGAGATGTCGTGGCGCGCGATCTCATAGAAACATACGATACATTGCCAAAAGACAATTCATCAGCTGATATCGCTATCATCATTGTCGGCGATCAGAATACTCCATATTCGCTTGATCTGGCACAAACGCTCCGAGAGAAAGGGATGAGGGTCTTAGTCGACATATCGAACAAGAGAGTGGGTGATCAGATAAGCAATGCCAACAAGCGCGGCATACCAAAGATCGTCTGCATCGGCGATGAAGAGGTCAAGACCGGCAAGATGAAGATGAAGACGCTGGCGACGGGAGAAGAGATCGCCGTAACGGAAGATTCCATATGCGCATAATTACCTTTGATGTGGAGACAAAGAATGCTTTTCAGGACGTAGGATCGAATGATTCGGCGGCTTTGGATATATCCGTAGTATGCACACATGATTCTCTCGATGGCAGCTACAAAAGCTATTTAGAAGATCGATTCAAAGACTTATGGCCTATACTCGAACAGGCCGATGCCTTGGTCACCTGGAATGGCGATCATTTCGATATCCCCCTACTGAATAAATATTATCCCGGCGATCTCACCAAAATAAAGAGCATAGATCTCATGAAGGAAGTGCAGAAGTCTCTAGGTCGGAGACTGAAGCTCGATACGGCGGCCTCGGCCACTCTTGGGACGAAGAAGAGCGGAAACGGCCTAGACGCCATCGTATGGTGGAGAGATGGAGAGATCGATAAGGTCATCAAGTATTGCATCGATGATGTGCGAATCACGAGAGAACTATATGACTATGCTTTGAAGAACAAGATCATAAAATATCATGAAGGTGGAATGATCAAAGAGATCAAATTGGATACATCCAATTGGGAAGTCGAAGAGTCAAAAGCTATGAATTGTACTCTGCCATTTTAAAAAGCTATAATACATCTACATGGACAATACCTCGCGCTCACAATTAGTGACTATTCCTGGAGCTATCATCATCGCTGGAGCTTTGATCGCAGCAACATTACTGTACGTGATGCATCCAGCGAAACAGACAAAAGATACAAAGACTGTTTCCGATCAGCCAGTCGTTAGCATGAGACCAGTCTCTTCATCGGATCATATCCTAGGCAATCCAGATGCCCCCATAAAGATCGTCGAATACTCCGATGCGTCCTGCCCTTATTGCAAGATGTTCAATCCGACCATGGAGCAGATCATGGCTGAATATGGCCCTTCTGGCAAAGTCGCATGGATCTATCGCAATTGGCCTCTCGATAAGCCGGACACCAATGGACGCATACTGCACAAGAATGCCGGGCACGAGGCTCAAGCTCTCGAATGCGCCGCATCCGTCGGCGGTAATGACAAATTCTGGGCCTTTGAGAAGCATCTCTATGAGACGACCCCGTCCGTCACCGGCGATACCCCGAATGGCTTAGACCAGAGCAAGCTGCCTATACTGGCAAAAGATGTCGGTATAGATCAAAAGGCTTTCACTGATTGTCTAGCTAGCGGTAAATTCCAGAGCAAAGTAGATGCCGATTTCATCGATGGCATCAATGCAGGAGTAGGAGGGACTCCTTACTCGATCGTCATGAATTCATCTGGCACGAAAATCCCAATAAACGGTGCTCAGCCATATAGCATAGTCAAAGCCACGATAGATTCTTTGCTCAGTGAGCAGAATAACCAGTAGCAACGGTTAGGATAGCTACCCTTTCAGGATCTGCCCCAAAGCACAATATGGGCAATCTTTGTCATCGCATTTTGAATCCAGAAATCCTATGCTCAAAACTTCCATCGCCATTTTGTTTATCACCTTCTTTAGTTCTTCCTCTTCCTCTTTTGAGACTTCGAACCTCTCTTTCTTGTAAAGCCCCCTCTCATTAGGCTCGATGAAATCTATCTCACCAAACTTCATATCGAACTTCTCATCCATATCAAGTAAGAGCTTGTAAAATACCAGTTGTCTCTTATAATTCCCGTCAGAGTCGGCCGTCTTCCCTTCTATGGCATTCCTAGATTTCGGTTTGCTAGTCTTATAATCTACAACGACAACGTTATGATCATCGATAAATTCAATCTTGTCTATTTTTCCGGTTAATTGAAGGCTTATTTTTTCATCAATCTTAATTTCGATACCTCTGATCGAATACTCCGTCAGCAATCTCCTATTCCAAGTCGAATCGTATGCCTTCAGATATCCAGCCAAGGCTTGATTTCCCTTCTCCAAAGATTCTTCCCTTTCATCAACAGCCAATGGCTGAGCTTCGATATTATGCTTAAAAAGCTCCAAGACTTTCTTGATATTCAGGTCTCGTTCTTCTCTCAAAGAATCGAAGTATGCCTTTAGGGTCAAGTGAATGGCCGTCCCATAAGCCTGATGCTTATTCTGGGACTGTGGCACGCGCATCAGATTCACAAAGAAGTATGTCCATGGGCATTTCAGATAATTATTCAGATGCGTCACAGACAAGGGCTGAGCCAGGAATTTTGCGCGGATGAAATCGGGACGCAAGATAGAGACTCGCATCTCCGGTTTCGGGCGAAGCAGGATGGGATGAGAGAGCACCGATTCGGACAACGGTTCGACACGATCAAAATCGATCAAGCTGCGATCTATCTCCGCCAGGAATTGGCTTGGCAAGAGCTCTTTTTCTCCATTTGATATGGCATATGTCATATGAACCGATTCCCGAGCGCGAGTGATAGCCACGTAGAGCAAGCGCCTCTCATCGTCTATCCTACCAACATTCCTGGCATGTTCAATAAGGGGTATTGAGAAGAGATTTCTAGATGATCTGTTTCCCCAGATGCCGTCGGCTACATGGATTATGAAGACATGGCTGAATTCGAGGCCCTTGGAGCGATGAGCGGTCATGAGGCGCACGCCGTCTATGTGTTCGGCATGGCCAGGCTTGGCATTCAAGCCATGCTCTCTTGCTAGATCGATATGCTCTACAAAATCATCCAGATAGAAAGTCTTCTTCGAGCGAGCAGCGGCAGCGATATGATCGAAGAATGCCTGAAGAGAATCCAACCTTTCCAACGAATTAGGATCTGAAACCACTGATGCGAGCATGCCTGTCTCTTGAATCAATCTTTGAAGGAAATTGGCGAATGGGATGATTCTAGATTCTTGAGACCAGTTAACGATTCTACCGTAGGCTTTTTGAATAGTCGCATTGACCATTGAATTGTCGCCTGTATTAATCGTTGAATCGCTCTTTGAATTATCATCTGCTTTATTTTTCTTTGATCGGTTACCATCTTTGAGAAATTCAAATAGAGGTCTCTTTTCCCTAGAAGCCAAATTACAAATAGTCGCGACATCCGCAGGATCACAGCCGAGCTCCTTCAAGAATAAAGCGCTAGCCAATGCTCCGCTATCAGATAGATCCTTCATGGCTCTGCAAAGGATTATGATCTTGGTCACATCAGGCTCTCGTAAAAGATCGTTATCTGATTCTATCCTATGCGCTATGCCATGAGACCTCAAAACGTCGCTGAGAGGCTTGGCATGCTTATTGTCTCGATACAGCACAGCGATCTCTCGCGCAGGGATATTCTTGGAGAGCAAGCTTTCGATCTCCTTGGCCACCAGATCTAGCTCATCGTTCACGGTCAGGCACTCTGTTATCAAGATAGGAGTACTGCCCATCTGAAGCGACAATAATTTCTTGCGTTCATGACCGGGAATGGTCGGATTCTTGGATATCAAGCTGTGCGAAGCATCGAGTATGCCCTGATGCGAGCGGTAATTATGCTCGAGGTCGATGACCACAGCATCCCTATATTTTTTGGAAAAGTATAGGAAGTTATCAAGAGAAGCACCTTGGAATCTATAGATAGCCTGCTTATCATCTCCAACAATGAAAAGGTTCGGTGAATCATGGAAATCAGCCAGCAATTCTAAAATGCGGTTCTGAGAGGCATTGGCGTCTTGATGCTCATCTGCCAGAATGTAATGATAGCTCTCTTGAAGAATCAACTTGAAATCATCGTCTTCTTCCATGGCGCGTATGAGCTCTAGCAGCATATCCTCGAAATCATAGCTCTTCTTTTTGGCCAGCTCTTTCTCATAATTCTCATAAACAAAAGCCAGCTCGAGGTTCTTCTCGGTCTGCTTCTTCAAGCGATCGATATCGGTCTTCTTCAAATTATCCGAACTTATTCCAT
>CAIKAN010000092.1 GCA_903825415.1 uncultured bacterium | reverse complement strand
GTCGCGCTTGAAATCGATCCCCTTGAATCAGCGCGGGCAGCTGGCCCGCGGAATGAATTGGCGGTAGCGACCGCTCTCACGCTTTGACCCGGCAGGTTTCTTGCGCCCGTGGCAGAAGCGGTGAATGACATTGTGAACGAATTCCTCGAACCGTGCGCATGACCGATCGAAAGGGGTATTGTCATTGACGATGAAGATCGTGTCTGTGATACCCTGACTGCGGGCTTTTTGCCTGTCATCTTTGCTCTCTGCTACATAGAACTTGATGACAAGGCCATCTGTCACCTTCACGAGGATCTTGTTCAGATAATCGAAGTTCGGCGGTTTTATCGTCTGTAGGACGAGGCCGTAGGTATTTGCTGGAACAGCCTCAGTCCTACCGCTAAACTGATGCTGCAACATTTCAAATGTTGTTTTGACCACATCTCGTATTGAGGCTGGTCCCGTACGTGTATGTATGTTCATTGTTAATCGGTTTCAGTTGACTTGGAACTTTGTTCCGAAGACAATCCTATAATAGTAGACCAGTTTAGTCAACTAAACTGCGCTTTCTGTTTCTGTGGATAATAAATGAGGCTACGGTCGCCCCGAACATCTCGAAGAATAGATCGCCCATAGTATCTGAATTTGAAGTCTGCGCTAGCAGATTGATGGGGTGGATAAGGTCGATATTCAAGGCTTTCATCATGAATTGGTCTCTGGCGAATTCACCGAACTCCCAAACTACTCCTATGAATACAGTACATATGATGAGCGTCAAGATATCTTTCCATCTGACGCCATGCAAGATGCTCAGACGCGGGTATTTTCTCATCAGCCAGACCAAGATCAAGACTATGGATATGCCGCTCGTGAAATGGACTAGTATGTCATACCCGAAAAAGCCGGCATTGCAACCGAGATATGCAAAGCATTTGCTATTGTCCATGAATGTCGGCCCGCTCACTCCGAGGATCTGGAGGATGTCAAAGACGATCACCAAAAGGAGAAGAGAGATCGTCAGGGCTTTTGATGGTTGTTGCATGTATTTGATTCGATTAAAGATAGTGATATGTCCGACAATATCGATCGTCTCCGCTTACTATACTCCTATTTTCATCTATATGGTTCAGATTGTGATTGTGGCCAAGATTATGAGATAATTGAGAATGATACCAAGTCATTATTTAATAGAGTTAATAGATAAACATCTTCCATGAAAAAAATCCGTGTAGCTATAAATGGTTTTGGCAGGATCGGTCGCGCTTTTGTAAAAGTAGCCAGAGATCGCAATGAGATGGAGATCGTGGCCGTGAATGACCTCGGCGATATCAAGAATTTCGCATATCTTTTGAAATACGATACGGCCTACGGAGTCAGTCCTTTTGATGTTTCCGTGAATGAGAAGACCAATTCTCTCATGGTCGATGGTCAAGAGATCCAATACTTTAGCGAAAAGGATCCTGCTGCTCTGCCGTGGAAGAAGCTCGATATAGATATCGTCGTTGAATGCAGCGGGCATTTCACTTCAAGCGAAAAAGCCAATGCACATATCACAGCCGGTGCCAAGCGAGTAGTTGTATCGGCTCCCATAAAGGATGCACCTGATTCGACCATCAAAGGAGAGACTGTCCTCATGGCTATGAATGAAGCCAAGCTCGAATCCTGTATTATCTCCTCGAATGCTTCCTGCACTACCAATGCTGCTAGCCCTCTCATGGCCATTCTCGATGAGACTCTAGGAATTGAAAAGGCGATTCTTAACACCGTTCACGGCTACACAGCTAGCCAAGCTCTTGTCGATGGCCCTTCCAAGAAGGATCTAAGAGAAGGCCGCGCCGCTGCGCAGAATATAGTTCCATCTTCCACTGGTGCTGCTATTGCCGTGACCAAGGCCCTGCCGCAATTGAAAGGGAAGTTTGACGGAATCTCCGTGCGCGTACCCGTAGTTTGTGGTTCCATCGTCGATGTGACTTTTATCTCTAAGAAGAATACTACTGTTGATGAAGTTAATTCAATTCTCAAAAAGGCAGCGGGGGAGGCTCGCTGGAATGGCATTTTCACTGTCACCGAAGAGGATCTGGTCTCGCATGACATTATAGGAAATCGCCATGCTTCTATCGCCGATCTAGCTTTCACGCGCGTAGTCGACGGCAATCTGGTGAAGGTCATGGCTTGGTATGACAATGAGATGGGGTATACGTATACCTTGGTGGAGCATGTGATAAAGGCGGGGAGGTTAATTTGAAAATATCATGTTATATCATCCTAAGGGCGACGATAAATTGGTATTGGATAAGAATACTCCCAGAACATATTTCCTTCTGGCACTATTGATATTGCTCGTTGGCCTTGGAGTATTTTGGGTAATGTACTACCGCGAAGGGTGTAAATACGCCACAACATCTGGTTACACACCGGGTCCATGCTTTGTTGATGATATTAACAAGCTAATACAGAAGCTCTAGCATGGTATCGAAATGAAATCATATATACGTATGCCTTGGTGGAGCATGTCATTAAAGCGGGGAGATTGGTATAATATCAGTATGAACAGAAAAATAATCATAATATGCGGTGTGGTATTGTTAATTATAGGTATAGCGGTATTATTTATTGATTCAAATTTCACTATTAGCAATGGTATAAGTTCTGCGGACACAATTCATAATTGCATTACAACCATAGGCAGGGGAAGCCGTCAGGTATTTTTGACTGACGGTGATTGTAAAACGCATCGATTATTAAACGGCGCCTCTCTTGCTCTTTCTCTGTTTGGAATAGTGGTTATGGTTGCTGGTACGCAAGCAAAAGTGACCAAGAAGTAGTCGTGCCATATATTTTCTGGAGATATTCATGAATAAAATGGTCATATCAATCATCGTCGGAGTCATTATTATCCTGCTTATCGGGATAGTTTGGTATAAGTAGATCGCTGACGATCATACGAAAGTGAATGATGGCGTAAGTACTGAGATAGTCAAGAAAGTTTGTGCAGATAAGGGCAAAAATGATTATGGGGTATGGAAAGATAAAATTGGGAAACCAGTATATTTTCAAGTCCCAGGTTCTCTGATGCTGGATGAGACCAAGTACTTATTTGATTTGTCTGGTAAAGAGATTGCGCGAAGCGGAGGATGGGAAATGCCTAAAAATAATGAATCATATAGAAATCTGACAAAGGATCTTAAGATGGATGAAGACCTTGCAGTATTGAAACCGAATGAAGTAGTAAAAAGATCTACTATCAAAAGAAAGGCTGGCCAAAGCATTGAAGATCTACGTGGATGATATCGATGTGTAATACCTAATTATCCCCATATTTCAGGTGCTTTTAAAGATTTCTTGAATGATATCATGTTATAATTTTGCCATATAAGCCTAATTATAATTAATGAACCCAAACAATCCATTGCCAGGCCAGAATCTCTCCTCGCAGATCTATCCTGATCGCAAGTCGAATCCGACAGCTTCTCCAGTCACTCCTGCGGTCACGATGCCGTCTGTAGCGCCTTCTGGAACGGTACCGACAAAGCCTGCGCAGACGACTGCTCAACCCATGGTCCCGCCCCCTCAGATTTCTCCCATTTCTCAGAATCCAATAGCGTCTAGCGGCCAGAAGCCTCCGTTGACGCCTTCAGCAAAAAGCCTCAAAGGTGTATGGATCGGTTTGATCATCATTGTCATTGTTGTGATCATTGGCGCTTTGGCTGCCTACGCATATTTTGCGCAATTGGGACCGTTCTCTCATCCTCCTTATAGCACAGACTCTCTGGCTTCTGAGATATATTCAGGTTTCAGCAATATCAATACGTCGTCATATGATCTCCATATGAATATAGTCTCTCAGCCTAAGGCTGCTGATGCCAAGCCTTTCGATCTGCCAGCAGATGATTCTCCAGAAGTACAGGCTTATAAACAGGATCTGGATACAGTACGTGATCTGAAGATCGTCTTGGTCGATCTTCAGAAGAATGAGTTTGCTCATAACAATCGGTTTCCTGTTGCTATGCCTCCGATAGATGGCGTTCCTGCTTCACGTCTGACCTCGTATAATTATTCATGCATATCAAACTGTTCTGATTTCTCGCTTTCCATTGCTTTCCAATCTGCAGATGCGGTGAGTGCGCTCCAAAAATCAGCGAAGACGTATAGCACGAGCACTTCGTCTGCGGTCGTGAACGGCAAGACGATCACTTTTTCAAATGAGACGGCAAGTTACATCAACCTCCCTTCTCAACCGCCGCAGCCATTTCTCGTGAATCTGCTCGGAATGCAGAAAGACCTAGCCTATATACCTTCCGACTTTGAACTGGATGGGACATTCTCTGGAGCGGGGCAGAAGGTCTCTGGAAATAAGGTCAATAGCAAGGTCAGGATGGCTGGCACTGCGAAATTCGGCGATTTCAATGTCGCTGTCGACGCTCAATTCGAAAAAGTCGGAGACGATCTATATTTCATGTTAAGCAAGTTTCCGAGCCTTTTTGGGGATATGTCCAAGATCAAGGATAAATGGATAGTGTTCACCTCGCAGGATCTAGCGACTTATGGCTATGGATTCATGGGTTCTCCTTCGCAAAAATCACAGGATGAGATCGCTGCTGCCAAAGATAAGCTTATGAAGGCGATCAAGATCTTCCTGTCTGTAGCCGACAAGAATCATGCTTTGACTAGCATAGGCTCTCCTTCGGCTGAAGATGTGAATGGTGTCCGAGCATATCGCTACGATCTCCAATTCAATAAGGAAACTATGCCACAATTCTATAGCGATCTGACCAGCCAATATCAGACGGCATTCACTAAAGATAATCCTCTAGTCTTCGATCAGGCCACTATGGATTATCTGAAGAGCCCGCGATTCAGCAAGGCCTTCGATTATTTCAGGGCCAATACGACTTTGACTTTGTGGGCAACCGGCGATGGGACTCCGATCAGGATATCATATGGTCTGCGAATGGTGCCGGATAATTCATCGAAGAATTCTGACAAACAGATCATGACGACTATCACTCTCACATTATCTGATGTGAATAAGCCGATCGATATCCAGGCTCCCAAGGATACGATGACTATCGAAGATGCTACTATCGCTATGACAGGGCAGAGCAAGGAATCTTATGAATTCAGCAAACAGCAGAGCGCTGTCCAATCCGTGCGAAGCGCGCTCACGGATTACAAGCTGGTCGTCGGAGCATATCCGGAGACTTTAATCGAGCTCACCAAAACGACTGCTGGCCTAAAGGGAACGGTCTTTACGCCTAGGATGACTTCGATTCCTAGAGACGTATTCACAGGTAAAGATTTCGGGTATTCCAAGAATGGCACAGACTATGAATTGACCTATACCATGAAGTTTCCGCCATATGTGAAAGGCACTACCCCGGCAAGCGTCTATAGCTATGACTATTCTAACTATAGTTCTTCAAAGAGGGCGCTGATAATGATCGCTGTCGACGGCGTGAATACTGCCAATTATACTGTCGCTTCCAAAGAAGCGGTTACTCAATCGAAGATCGATTCGGATGGCGATGGTCTACCTGATGTTCTTGAGAGATATATAGGGACTGATCCGAATAAGAAGGATACTGACGGAGACGGGTACAGCGATTATGACGAGCTCATTCAGGGCTCGAATCCTCTCGGTCCAGGCAATCTGACAGGCTCTAGATATGGAGGAGGGAGCATCATGTACTAAGATTCAATAAGTTAGCGGGGTCAGTTGATAAGATGACGAATGCGCCACGAGCAGAAGCTCGTGGCGCGTTCTGTTTCTGTGAATAAAAAAGCCGACGGGGGTCCGTCAGCTGCGCTACCTAACATGCCGTCCATGTCCTCGTCTCGGAGCCGAGCATTCTTTGAGGGTGGCTTCGAGTTCAAAGAAATCTAAAGCTTGTTGCTCGCCATCTCCGATGCGGACTACGTACCTTTCAAGGGCTTCTCCCTCACCTTCGATGAAGGCAGAGATGGCAGCTTCGCCAACATCGAGCGTATCTACACCGTAACCGATAGGGACAAGAACGCACCTGCTCGCACCCTGAAGGCGGAATTGCATTTCCGCCACTTCGGTTTGCAGTTCCATAAAGGAGTGGTTTATTCGCCGCTGCCCGGATTCGCGTTGGCGCGTAACAGGGCGGTGATCAAATCCCGATTCAAGCATTGTTGCGGCCTATTGCCGCTTTGGACAACGCATTGGTCATCCCCAGCTTCATCACCGCTTTCACCATAGACGAAGACCTCGTTAGTTCTGGCGAATTGGAATATTTCTGCAGCGTCACCTCGCCAACTTTCTGGTATGATGACACAATTCCTTATTCCAAACTCGGCCAGACGCGCAATTGCTGGTACGGATCTTAGTTGATCTTGCATAATTGGTTTTTGGTTTCACTTCATAATCAGGCTCCTTGCAGGGGCCTAAATTCTGCAGTGAAAGGGAACTGGTCTGAAAGAATAGAGAGAATAATCTATGAAATAAGCTAGCATGGTTCTGTGGAGTTGTCAACGATTTTGAGGGTTCGACAGTTTGGCAGTTATTTGATTGATTAGCATTCGACCTAACAGCCACCGAATCGTAGAGTAGGGCATGAAATAATATTTGATTTGCTCTATTTAACAAAAGAAAACACCAGTCAGCATAGCCGACCGGTGTGAAATTCTTTGTAGCTTGTTATGTTTGAGGGTGCTACATACAACCCTCCCACCTCCCAGACGATCAGAATTGGATCTCCTTGGGGACATCCACTCTGGAGAAACCGACCCGGCGTGTGTTGGTGTCAATGTCGAGGAACATGTACTCCCCGACCGCATTGGTGATGGCGAGATAAACCGTGCCATCGTCGCGCTGTCTGAACTCCGCCGTTTTGAAGGGCGCACGAGCGAACAGGGCGGTATCACTCACGACCCTCGCGTGATGCAGGGGGCCTAACACCATGAAAAGCATCCCCAATGCCGAAATGCCGATGAAGGAAAGCATTTGCACCCCGAAAGAGTGGTGTTTGAGGTATTTTTTGTTCACCCAATGACCGGCGGCCATGAAACCAATAGCTGAAGCAAAGCCGACAATGACATAGAACCAGGCTGTATTCATAATTCAATCAACGAACTTGCTCGGAAACCTCCCCAATGGGTACTGAACGAGCGATATTGATAGGTTTCTTCTGATGATAAGGATAGCATAATACAAGTTAGTTGTCAAGTCAAATAGGTGTTCGCAAAACATGCTTGATTTCTTGGTTTTTGAGAATGTGCATTTCTAGGCTATAATGTTGAGGTGATTAGAGGTTGTTGAGGGCCTAATATAGGTGAATAACCATTCAATACCAATGAAAAACAAGACAATCGTGCTCGCATCGGATCATGCAGGCTTCAAGTTGAAGGAGTCAGTTAAATCGTTTCTCTCTGAGAAAGGCTACAAGACAGAAGATGTCGGTGCGCTTCAATTCAAGGATGGAGATGATTATCCGGAATATATGGCTAAAGCGGCCAAGATGATCGCCACTGATCCGGATGGCGGACTGAAAGCAATACTCTTCGGCGGTTCGGGACAAGGCGAAGCCATGGTGGCTAATAGATTTCCGGGTGTCAGAGCGGTGGTATGGTATGGGGGAGGTGTGAATGGAGATCTGAACATATTGAAGCTATCTCGCATCGATAATGATGCCAATATCCTTTCTTTGGGAGCTAGATTTGTCAGTGAGGATGAAGCCAAGAAAGCGATCGAGCTTTGGCTCGGCACACCATTCAGCGGCGAAGAGAGGCATTCGAGGAGGATAGAAGAGATCGATTCGATAGAATGATATTATCATAAATACAGGAATATGAATAAAAAAGCCGAGATAATACCAGCGATCCTACCGGTCGATTTCAATGAATTGGAGGATAAGGTCTCATATATAGTCGGACAGGCGAAGATGGTCCAAATCGACATCTGCGACGGGCAATTCACGCCGAGCGCTTCATGGCCATACAAGAAGCATGATGATTCTTTTGATAAGATCGTGAAGGAAGAGATCGGTATGCCAGCTTGGGAAAAGATAGACTATGAATTCGATCTGATGGTCAATCATCCGGAAAAGGTGGTGGCGGATTGGCTGTCTGCCGGAGCAAGCCGCATCATCATCCACGCCGAATCAAAAGGCGATATCATTAAAGCTATCGAGATGTTGCAAGGCGGAGCTGAAGTAGGCTTGGCTTTGAATGAAGATACTCCTCTGTCTGTGATCGGAGAGATCAGATCGAAGACCAGCGAAGGCAGCCTACAATTCATTCAGTTGATGGGTATCGATCGCATCGGATTTCAGGGACAGGAGTTCGATGATAGGGTCATTTCCAAAATCAAAGAAGCGAAGAAGGCGCATCCCCATTTGTTGGTTTCTGTCGATGGCGGAGTCTCTTTGGAGAATGCAGAACGTTTGATTGAAGCGGGGGCTGATAGGTTAGTGGTTGGTTCAGCTATATTCGGTTCCGAGAATATCATCGAGGCTTTGGCTGAGTTTAAGGAGTTAATCGGGAGGTCCGACCTCCAGATTTGAATAGCCATGTTATAATGTTCGGGAGGTCCGACCTCCAGATCAATGACCCTTTCATTAGAAAAAATCAAGCTTCTTGAGAATAAAGCCGCGGCTATCCGTTGTTCTGTCATCGAAAGCCTCATAGAAGCCAAGTCCGGCCATCTGGCTGGAGCTCTAGGGATGGCAGACATCTTTTCATATCTCTACTTTCACGGCTTGCGTCATGATCCCAAAAAACCGAGTTGGGAATATCGCGATCGTCTAATTCTCTCTAATGGCCATATCTGTCCCGCTCTATATGCAGCTCTCGCTCATGCCGGATATTTTCCTGTCTCTGAATTGAAGACTCTTCGAAAATTTGGTTCGCATCTGCAAGGACATCCCCAAAAGGAATTCTTGCCTATATTAGAGACGTCTTCTGGTCCTCTGGGTTCAGGGCTCTCTCAAACTGTAGGTATGGCTCTAGCCGATAGGATAGACAATGGTAGGAGCTCTAGCCGTCGATTCTATTGCTTGATGAGCGATGGTGAGCTCGATGAGGGCAATTCATGGGAAGGAGCGATGCTGGCTGGCAAGGAGAAGCTCCAAAATCTGACTGTCATCGTCGATAGGAACGATATCCAGATCAGCGGCTATACCGAGGATGTGATGCCTTTGAATCCTCTGGTTGACAAATGGCGCGCTTGGAATTGGCATGTACAGGAGATCGACGGCCATGATTTCAGCGATATGGATCGCGCCATTGGCGAAGCGCAAGCGATCTTCGACAAACCTTCCGTGATCATCGCTTATACGATTCCATCGAAAGGCATACCGGAATTCGAGCGCAAATATGAATGGCATGGCAAGCCGCCGACGTCGCCAGGAGATATCGAGATCGCATTACAAGCAGTCAGGGAGATGAGGAAAAGGATAGGGGATACTTAAGTTCGTCGTGGTCAGGGTGTGGTGTGAGGATTATTAGCCAGATTAAAATAACAATATGAAGTATATAGAGATCTTGCTCAAGCTCGCTTTCCTGGTACTGGCCGTAATCGTGTTAGTTACCAAGGCGGTCCCTTCGGTAAGCTTTGATATTCTTTTGGTGGTCTGTATCTTTCTTGGGCTCGTCTTGCTATTCAATAAGCAATCAAGCTATGGTTTTCCTCAAGCAAAAAAAGACTTTGTCATGAGAAGGATTGAGGGCGTGCTGCTCATGGCATTCTCCATTATTTCTTATATCGATGTGATGTATTGGATGAATTAGGGTGAATAATAATGATAGATCCTGAAACAAAACTGAATCCAGATGTCTTTGATGAGAAATGCGAGCTCAAGTCCATGCGCCTTGGATTCGGAGAAGGCCTAGTCAAAGCCGCCGAATTGAATAGGCAGGTGGTGGGGCTTTGTGCTGACCTCATGGAGTCGACGGGTATGGAATCTTTTAAGAATAGATTTCCTGATCGATTTATAGAGGTCGGCGTAGCAGAGCAGAATCTGGTGACGGTTGCGAGCGGCATGGCCGCTATGGGCAAGATTACCTTCGCGGCTTCCTATGCCATATTCAGTCCTGGCAGGAATTGGGAACAGATCCGAACGACTATCTGCTATAACAATGTGCCTGTGAAATTGATCGGCACTCATGGAGGTGTGAATGTGGGGCCCGATGGAGGCAGCCATCAGGCTCTGGAGGATATCGCTCTCATGAGGGTTCTGCCAAGGATGGTAGTGATCTCGCCGTGTGATTTCTATGAAGCCAAGAAGGCAGTGATAGCCGCGGCTAAGACCAAAGACCCTACCTATATCAGATTGCCTAGAGAGAAGTCGGTTGTCATCACGACGGAGGATACGCCTTTCAAGATAGGGAAGGGGACGATTCTATTTAAGCCTAAGGACGGAAAGAAAGCGGATATCGGTTTGGTAGCTACCGGCAGTCTTATGATAGAAGTTTTGAAAGCAGCCAAGCGATTAGAAGATGGCGGTAAGAGCGTGACCGTTTTGAATATTTCTACGATCAAGCCTTTGGATAAGGAGGCTGTGATCAGCTTGGCGCGTGAAGCGGGAGCGCTTGTCACCATTGAAGATCATGAAATCGCCGGTGGGCTAGGTTCAGCGATTTCTGAATGCTTAGCTGAACATTTTCCTGTGCCTATCGAATTCATCGGTATCAAGGATGTCTTTGGACAAAGCGGGACATCTGAAGAATTGATCAAGCATTACGGCCTCGATGCAGATAGCATCTACGAAGCGGCCAAGAGAATGATGATGAGACGGAGCCATTCTCATTCCGAGAAACAAGGAAGCATTCGGATCAAGCATGAATACTGACAATGGACTCAAGTTCTAGCTTGAATCACTACACCCTCTAAACACTTCTCTCGGCGTAGAATAGTTATGCCGTTTTCTCGGTCGATCGTTCAAAAGCCGAACCGC
>CAIKAN010000091.1 GCA_903825415.1 uncultured bacterium | reverse complement strand
CTCTTCTTGGGTGAATCCTTTGCGAAGACACTTATGAATATCATTGCGATCATATTTTGTGAGCCTCTTTTGTGTTTTTTTTCATAGAAAAATTGTAGCAGAAATCACACAAAAAGTATTAAAAGCTATCTTTAATCTGCCCTCTTGCGCCGCGTGGCGATGGAGGGGCTGGCAGTCAGATCCTTGAAAGTTTCAAGGCAAAAGTTTGTGAGCAGTGCTCGTACACAACTGAAAGGCAGTTATCATGTTCGCAATATTCAAAATCGTCGGTGTTTCTCCGCAGGCTCTTGGGCGTCTCCATGGACTGGTCAAAAGCGATTCGTTTCGTACTAAGAGAGGGATCAGTCGCAGAGTTCACTATGAAGGTGAGGAAAGGATTGGCCATCACCATTATGTGACGATCATGGACAGTAAGTGTAACACCGAAACCGACACCTATACGGTGACTCTTCGTGTCAACCTGTCGTTCGAGTGCCTGGATCTTAATCCGACTCGTGAGTACAGGGTTTATCCGCCTCTCGGCATTTTCGAGCAGTTGCTGAAGGCTGTCGATCCGAACCTTGTGCCAGAAGAGGAGGTCACGGTTACCGTAGGTAATGCGGAAGGCGGCCAGATTGAGGAGAAGCGCCGGGCATTGATCGAAACTCTTTTCAACGAATTCCAGCACCTCTGTGGCAGCTCAAAAGAATGTCCGTTTGAGGTGACTAGTATTCAGACAGGAGAAGTCATTGTGCATGTCAATCGCATGATGACGCCGACACTTTTGCGCAGGGTCTTTGAAAATGCCGCCAACCTTGAGTTTACGGGGCAAGATGAAGAATTTGCTCCGGCATTTAGATCTGCCAAGGAACGGATGTCGGCTCTGGGCTGACCCTACGTTCTTGCGGTCAAAATAATTTCAGGCGCCTGACCAGCGCCTTTTTTATTGCTACGATCTAGGTCCCATCATTAATTCTTTCTCATGATATAATCTATATTCCAATTAATAGTCTTTAAACAACTGATAATGAAGAAATCATTTTGGGTATCGATCGTCGTGATCATATTGATAGTCGCGGGCGGCATCGCTTCGAGTCATAGATTTGAGCCAACTAGCGATCGGGGCTCAAAGGCAGATTTGAATTCGAACGACCAGCAGGCTGATGGGGAGAATGTCCCGCAGGCTTCTCCAGTAGCGCAGCAAGCCAAGTTGGACTGTAATAAATATTTCGATATAGTCCGTAAGATGAATCTTATTCAAGTTGCCGGTCTCTCTGCCCAGACAAAGCTATCATTCGCCGTGGAAAAAGATGGATCATGCTCTGCCATTTGGGATGATCCAGTGTTTAACAGGGCCTACAGAGGCGTTAATAATCAGGAAGGTCGATTGTATGGTGTGATCCATATCAACACAATGAAAGACGCCTATCGATCTATTTGTGCGGGTCACCAGTCTCTTGGGATCGGTGAAAGCTCCTGTGCTCCCAGTGAAAAGTTTCCCGAGAATGGTATTTCTTTCGTTAAGGACGGCTTATTTGTTACAGTTGGTCCAGGAGTCGGGCTTATTTCGTCAGCTGAGCAAATCATAAAAATCGCTAACGCTTTTGAGAAGCTAATTTAGCCTAAGGCCTTTTATTTGTACCCTTTGTATTCTTTTGATAGCCTCTTGCTGCCATAGAAGATCACCTTGAAAAAAGGGATTATGTATTTGAACTGCAGCTTCAAAATGCCCTCCTTGTGGAATCTTCTAGCTGAAGTCTTCATGACCAGGCCATTATTGAACACAACCTTTCCATGTTTGGAGACTCTCTTGGCGCTATCCGTGTCATCGCCGTAAAAATATATATCGGTGTTAAAGCCGCCGGCGGCTGCTAGGCTCTTGGCGCGGAAGAAGCTATTGCCCCCGATCATCACTCCTCCTCTACCGGGGATCCTTTGGAGCAGGAAATTTACGCCTTTGTACACGACATATTGAAAATAGATGGATGATTTTCTAAATAAAAGATCGGCATCATGATAATCGTATGGGCCTGACACCCCAGAGATCTTCGGGTCAATGAAATGTGCGGCGCCTCTCGACAACCAGTCCTTGGGGGGTATGCAATCAGCGTCCATGCGGACGACGATATCGCCACGAGCGTCTTGCCGTCCTCGCTCGCAGGCCCACATCGTGCCTCTCCTTGTTTCACTGACTATCCTCACTGGAAATTTCTTGGCGATCTCGAGAGTCTTATCGGTATTGGCATTATCTATGATGATCACTTCAAAATCCGGATGATCTTGCTCGAAGATAGCCGATAGAGCGGTGGCGATATGCTCTTCTTCGTTGTGGGTAGGGATAATGACTGATATTTTCATGCTTTATTCTTATTAGGAAAGTTTGGGTTTGATCGGGATGATATTTTCTCGAATTTTCAATTTACAAATTCCAATTTTCAATCAATGTTCAATGAACGAATTTTCAATTAGGTCAGCTCGATAATTGATAATTTTGAAATTGTAAATTGATTGAAAATTGGAATTTGTAAATTGAAAATTTATGAAGATATCCGCTCGTTTACCGTATCGGCTCCCATTCTTTGGAATACGCCTTTTTTCTAAAAGTCATGAAAATCGAATTCATGACCCAGAGCGAGAGTAGCTTCGGCCAGCCGGTTTTGTGGGCCCTTCGGCCCGTATGATATACGACCAATTCTCGATCTAGAAATGATCGGCCGCCTTTTGCTAGCCTTTGCAGCATATCTACGTCTTCACTGGCTACAAGGTTAGGATTGTAACCGTTCACTCGAATGTAGTCGCTATGCCTCATCATCTGCAATTCGCCTCCGGACATCGCGATATGCGCGACATTATTGAGGAAGGCGAAATATGAATTCATGCAAAAGAATATCACCCTATCCCAGAAGGTTGCATATTCAGGTAGGACTCGGATCCAAGGCACCAGACCCATGAGCTTGGGGTCTTCGAAGTGCTTGAGAGCTCTCTTGAATAGAGTGTCGGGATCTTTCATGCTGCAATCGGCATCCATGAAAGCCAAGTAGTCTCCCGAAGCGGCCGCTGCGCCGGCATTCCTGCCTTCGGAGATAGTCTGCCTCTTGGTACCTGTATATTCGACGACCTTTGCACCATTTTGTTTTGCGATCTCTCTGGTCTTGTCAGTAGATTTGCCGTCGGAAATTATTATCTCATGTGGAATGGTCAATCGATTCAACCCTTGAATAGTATTGGCGAGGACCTTCTCTTCGTTTAATGTAGGTATGATGATGGAGATCATGGTGTTTGAATAGATTTTGACATCTTCGATTTTACATACTTGCCGTAACCGATCATTGCGGCAAAGGCAATTATGAATAATGCTGCTACCGACAATTTGCTCAGTATGCCGTTGACACTTTCATAGACATGGCCGAATTCATATCCTATGATCATCAAGAGGCCAGTCCAGACGAATTGTCCGATGAAGTTAAGGGTAATATAGCGCCGAAAAGGTATTTTGACCATGCCAGCCGTGACTAGAGTTACTAGGGCGAATCCGAATCCCATAGTGACTTTAGAAATTATGAGAATACGGTTCTTGTATTTGTGGAATATCTTCTCGACTGAAGCGACGTCTTTTTCATAGATGCTGAAATACTTGCCGAAGCGCTTCACGAATCGCGGACCGAAATAATAGCCGACATGGTACCAGAAAACATCGCCGATCAGATCTCCGATCATCAGAGCTATATAGATCGGAAGAAAATGTACGTCTCCCAGCTTCACTAGCAATCCGCATAACATGGAGAGGATAGGGCCCTCGATGAAAGAGACGAAGACGATGACGGCGTAGACGATATAGGTATGTTGGTTTACCAGATGAATGAGCCATTCCTGCATGATGGGGAGTATGATAACATGACTATGATGTTATATAAATCAGTCTTAAAACCAGTTTTATTCCGTTTTGACCCTGAATTCATCCATGATCTATTTACAGATGCGGGGGAGTTTCTGGGTAGGCATTCGCTCGGTAGATCTTTGACTGGATTGTTCTACAATTATAGAGGAAAGGATATAAGCAAGACTGTGGATGGGATCAAATACCGTACACCTATACTTTTATCGGCGGGATTCGATTACAATGGCCGTCTTTCAAGGATATTGGATCGCGTTGGATTTGGCGGGGAAGAGATGGGTTCAGTGACAGCTAGACAGTGTTCTGGTAATCCCAAGCCGAGGCTGACAAGATTGCCGAAGTCCCAAAGCATCTTGGTCAATAAGGGCCTCAAGAATGAAGGTGTGGATGCGATCATTAAAAGGTTGAAGGCTACGCCGTGCAACAGAGATCTCGTTACGGGTATTTCAATAGCTAGAACCAATGATGCCAAGTCTGTACCGATACAAGCGGGCATAGCTGACTACGTATATTCTTTTAGAAAGCTGAATGAAGAAGGCGTCGGAGATTACTATACGATCAATATTTCCTGTCCCAACGCATTTGGGGGAGAAGCTTTCACTACTCCGGAGCTTTTGACCAAGCTTCTCGAAGCTTTCAAGAAAGTGCCTTGTTCCAAGCCTGTCTATGTGAAGATGCCTATAAATATTCCTTGGGATCAATTCAACTCTCTACTGAAGGTTATAGATTCATTTGGCTTGAATGGGGTAGTCATCGGCAATCTCAATAAAGACTATGAATCGCTTGAATTCCGAGCTGAAGCCCCATCTGTCTACAAAGGCGGTCTGTCTGGAAAGCCATGCACGCATTTATCTACTGATCTTATTTACAAGACTAGGGAAGTTTGGGGCAAGCGATTCACCATATTCGGCGTAGGGGGAGTGATGTCACCGGAGACAGCCAAGGAGAAGTTTGATGCAGGAGCAGATCTCATTCAACTGGTGAGCGGAATGATCTTCGAAGGGCCTGAGCTGATAAAGAAGATCGCGAAGAGCTTGTAACTGTTCAGGTAGTTTTGTTACGAAATAGGCAAGTATGATTTCTTCTCGTCAGGTAATGCGATCTGAGCCGAAACTACAATTGCCCGTATCTTGCCGCCTCCGGTAAGGCAAGATATGGTCGCAATTGGTGTAGGCGACCTTACCTGACGAG
>CAIKAN010000090.1 GCA_903825415.1 uncultured bacterium | reverse complement strand
TTCGCAGAGAGAAGAATCGCTAGCTCAACCCGAGTGTCTCGGGTAAACTGTTTGTACAACATCTCCGTTGGTGATTAGCTAGTAATGGTATACCGGCTATTCTACCTCGGAGGTGTTGTGCTTCAGGCTAGAATTCAAGGATCTCGGCTGGTATATCGTCAATCCCGTGGTGAAGTTCAAGGAGCTATGGAGCCCGTTCTCTGACTATTATCCGTGGATCAAGATAGGCGGCAAGAAGATACTTCCTGCCATGTATCCGATAGGAGTGATCATAGCTCTGCTGTCTTGGTATTTCTTGTGGAGATAGAGAAGCCCAGTAAGCCTCAGGAGAAATTGGAGATGGTATCCTCCATACCGCAAAGGTATCCGTGCGCCTTAAGAGCGAGCTCTCTATATCCTTGCCAATTCTCATTATCGACAGCTTGTTGGCATGAACTCAGTATAGTCCTAAGCCCACCCAAAGCTTGGCTACGATGACTCATAGAAAACATGCTGCATATATCCATATAAGCTATAAGCCGCCTAGTGGCTTCTTCCTGCTGTTTTCTCACATATTCAGCCAAAGCAGGTTTGATCAATACATCGATTTGCTCTGGTTTCACACGGGAAAGATCACCCCTGACTCCAAAAACGCTGCTGGCATAATTCCTTGGATTCCTTATCACATCTATAAAATTCCCAACAAACCCATCACACAAGAAGCCTCCTTCTGGATCTTTCAATTTGGCTATCTCTTGCTTCAAAATCGGGAATAATGACTCCTTGCTTCCCTCTCTTTCACGGCCAGTCTCAGGTTGAGCCGATTCACTCTGTTGATTTTCCGTTTCAAATCCCATTTTATTTATATTATTGGTAATACGTAAAGTATATAACATATCCTTTGTAATGTTTATTCCGCAATTAACACTTCTAACTCAAAAACCGCCTTATTAATAAGGCGGTTTTTGATCAGATCTCTTTCAAAAACTAAATCTTGAAACTGATCTGCGATGATACGACGCTATTCCCCTTCGTATCCATCGAACCTACAACCATATAATAAGTCGTATTCGCAGTGAAACCTTTCAAAGTGAACTGATGGATATTGGTCCATGTCTTATCCATCAACTGCGGAGGCGTAGAAGTATCGACTGGAGATGAAGTGCTGAACCAGATAGAGCTATTCGCTTTCGCATTCGTCACCCAAGAGACTTCGGCAGAGTTGAGCTTACCCGGAATCACATTCACCTTGGCGATCACGAGATGCTGTGATGGCGGCTTCTTATCATAGAAGATTCCATCTGTAGGAGTAGCGTTGCCGCTATAAGCTGTTCCGTCTACTGGTGTGGCTATACCACTATAAAATGTTCCGTCCGCAGGAGTGGCTATGCCATCAACATCGTATATTCCTGTCTTGATATCATTCTTAATACCAGTAGAAACTGTGCCGGAGACCGGCTCTTTCTCCAAGATAACTTTCGAACTGACAGTACCGCTTTCAAGATCGCTATTAGTCTTATCCGCGACCGTGCTTGTTACAGAAATCTGATTGACCACAGGTATGCCAGGCTTCTTTCCAAGGAAATTGACCTTATTGAACATGCTTGAACGCATCTTCGTCAACAGAGCAGTAAGATCTCCTGATAATTTGTTAGTAGCTCGACTGTTGGTGATGATACCGATATCTTTCGTAGTGGTGCTTTCGCCGGTATCGGCAAAAGCCACAAAAGGCGAAGCGATGAGCATGAGGCTCATGGCTGAGGCGACAATGATAGCTGATTTGTGATATTTCATGGTGATATTATGATTAATGATGATAATGGTTACGCTTTCTCGTACAGGTAATAACGTAACAGCGCGTACTTTCTTACATAGACGGATCACGGATCATGTAGTATCGTATACATGTTCCATGAAAGAAAAGCCGGCTTCATACGTCTTATCTCATGCCACCAAAGCTTTGAAAGAGCAATTCACAACTATTTACAACGCTGAATCTGACGCTATTTTTCGTTTCTGCATAGTCAAGGTTTCGGAAAGAGAGATCGCGATCGATATCGTTCAGGAAACTTTTGTCCGCTTGTGGCAGACCTTTTCCAAAGGAAAGAAGATAGAGAATACCCGAGCCTTCCTTTTCAAGGTAGCGAATAATCTGATCATAGATTGGTATAGGAAGAAGAAAGCCATTCCATTCCATGAAATACAGGACAACGAGTCGGAAGACCCTTTTGACCCGCCAGATGACAAGAGCAGCGACGGCACTTTCATCGGAGCCGAGGGCAGGCACCTTCTAAGCAAAATATATGAGATATCTCCATCGAATCATTCGGCTGTATATCTTCGCTTCGTGGAAGATATCTCACCAGGAGATATAGCAGAGATACTGGGGATCTCGATGAATGCGGCTTCTGTCAGGATAAACAGGGGTATAGAAGAGCTGAAAAAGCTCACGGGGTATGATATAGAGAAATATGATCAAGACCATGAATAATAAACTCCAAAAAGGAATAACTGAAATAAAGGAGATCGCTATGACTTCGAAAGAAAAACAGGCTGTCTTTTCTCACATCTTGGAACAGGGCGAGGTCAAAAACGCAGCTCTCGAGCGAATCGCGCCTGTCAAAAGCCCTTGGACCATATATTCCTTCAATAACTGGTTCACCGCCCATCGCGCTTTCGCCCTAACAGTCGCCATTATCCTGATCGTCTCCATAGGCAGTGATGGCATAGTACAAGCCGCCAAAGGCTCCCTGCCCGGCGATGTCCTCTACCCTATCAAGGTCCATGTCGCCGAGCCTCTCCAAGAAGCCCTCACCTTTTCATCCGTCGCCAAAGCACAATTGAAAGCCGATCTGACCATCCAAAGAGTCCAAGAGGCTGAAAGCCTGGCGACCGAAGGCCGGCTGGATGCTTCAAAACAAGCCCAGATATCGAATATGATAGAGGATCAGACCAAGGATCTGAATGCCAGCCTCAAGGCTGTAGCCGCTACCGATCCGATCGCCGCAACGGATATCAGTTCGGGTTTCAAGAAGATGATGGATGCCAGAGCAAGAAAGCTGGATGCACTGACTGGAGTCCTGTCGAATAGACAGACAAACATTGTCTCAACAAGCACCATCAAAACGGACGTTATACAAGGCACCAAGATCCAAAACCAAGCAGAACAGCCGCAGAATAAAACGAAAGATGCCATTATAGAACAATCTATGGATAAGGTCAGGAATATAAATAAGATCGCGCCCCTTGAACAAGGATCCCCTGTAGAGATGTCGGACATCAAAAAGACACAATCTGTTGAGACAGAGGCTGTTCAAGTGCCTGTTTATTCATCGGTAAAAAACGTAGTCGAACAAGCTGAGAAGAGCGTCAGGGATATAGGGTCATCCGATTGGAATAAAAGCTATCAGTCAACCGTTCAGATCAAAGATGGAGCGTCTAATAAAATACAGGTGGACGAAAATGTTTCTAATAAATCACTAAAAGTGGTCTCGAGCCCAACAAATAAATCTAACTCGGAGAATGCCTCTCCCATCAACACAATCGAAAGCAGTGTTCAAACTCAGACAAAAGAAGATATGCCGTATTAGGTAATCGGCGCCAATCGCTTCATTCCGCCTAAGTGCGATTATGCTTTTTTCGCCAATATAGCACGCCTACGATCGCGATTATCGTCACCCCTACGAGAATATAGTCGGTAAGACTGAACAGACCCGTAAAGTCCTGCCAATGCACTCCGAGAAAATATCCCGAATACAGTATTAGTCCATCAGAGGCAAGATTTCCCAAAAAGTCATATACCAAGAATGTCCAGATCCTTATGCCAGAGAATCCGCAGAGCAAGCTAGTTATGGGCTCGATAGTGCCGACGAATCTGGTGAAAAATATCGCCGATCTTGGGTATTCGGCAACGAACTTCTCCAGTCGTTCGAGATAGCTAGGCATACGGACATGAATCTTACGAAGGATCCGTCTGCCATATATCCTAGCCAAAAAATAATCGATGCAATCCCCGACCATATTGGCCAGAACGATGACGAGCAGAGATATCCAAAAGTTGAAATATCCTTGACTGGCAAAAGCTCCGGCCGCCAAGATCAAAGTATTGGCTGGAATAGGCACGATGACCGCAGCCATGAAGACTACGGCGAATAGGGCCCAGTATTTATAGAGGAGCAAAAATGACAGCAGGAATGTCAGGATACTGCTCATTGTTTGGCAGATGCGTAAGCTCTGATCGCATCCTGTACGGCTTTCAGGACCTCATTCTGTGATCTTCCAGAGGCTTTTACATATTGAGCGATAGTCATACGCGGATAACGGCTATCATTTATCGATAAGGTCACCTGCAGATATTGAGAAGGGAGCGTGAAAGCGCGATTGATATAATCAAAGGTCATCCAAGCTTGGGTAGAGCTGGCATTGGCCGAAGTGAGCGGGCCTGATCCATGAAGGGATCTGAAGAGCGACTGTCGATGGGATATGTAATCCAATCGATTTATATATCGATATTGCTGGACCAAGAGAACACATAGAATGATGATAGCAATTATGACAGCGCCCAAGGCCGCTTTCATGAGAGTATGGGTCTTTTGAGGATTTGGCATATCTATTGTACGATTAATAAGAGCTTTTTTGCTATCTCCTTGCCTGAATACAAAAGGAAATTGAAATCCGCTGGATAGCCATTCAATTCCATGAATCCGACACCGCTAACATTCTGTCCTTTGATGACTCCAGATACTTCTATCGGTCCTTCCCAGTAATTGATCGCCGTAAATACCATTTCTTGATCTTTCATGGGCGATTTCACATGAAGTCTAGCATCATACTCTGGGATCTCTATATCCCAAGAAACAGGATACTCTGCTTTGGTGAGCTCGCTCTTCCAAACATCTTTGCCAGGCATTAAATTCAAAGCCTTGAAATGAAACTGTTCAGCAGACATGGAGATAATATCTATAAGGTAGTCTTTGGCTTTCCCATCATCATACTCGCAACACATAATATCGGTGCCGTTATCAAGCTGCATGGAGAACCATGTCCATCCATCTCCCACATAAGGCGTATCCGCCCACTGATGATCCATCCAAGACTTTCCTTTCACCTTCACTCTCTTCCCTTCGATCATAATAGTCCCTTCCGTCTCTAGATCGGTCAGAGAATAATAATAGCTTTCGCGGCCGCAAACAGAGATATAGCCAACCCCGCCCTCGAGCATCATGGGTTTCTTTGAAGTCAGAGTCATGTCCAATTGTCCCGTCTTGATATGAAATGTATCTGGAGCGATCTCTGCCATCTCATTATTGATGAGACCGTTTGCCATCACTGGATCGATGTAGTTGATGAAAAGCTTGTCTTTGGAATAGCTATCGCTCGAAACGAGGGAGATATTCTGTATGTCTTTGTAATTCTTTCTATTCGTGAGATCAGATATGATCGAATGCGCGAAATAGATATATTTGTGATCCCTCAAGATCTTCCGGAGCGGCAGATGCTTCAAGTAAGGAGGATCCACCTTCTCGATATCAGTCTTGAATAGGCAGTCCATGAAGCTATATCGATTGCCGTCTTCATCGGTGAGATGTCCGTTCCAATACCACCATTCGACGATGGCTTCGTGGGGCTTGTGTTCGAGAGGGAGAGAAGGGGTGGTGGGCATGTTTAAAGATGATTATTATCCGAAGCTGTTATAGTGATGAATTATAGCATCCAAACGTCAGACTCTTGAAGCGTAACAATAAGCTTATAGCAGAAACCGCAATATGAATTGCGGTTTCTGCTTATCCAGAATGAAAGACTGATGTCTTATTGCGCTATCAATTTTCCATCCTTGACTATTTTGACCATAGTCGGAGTATCGATGATCCCTGCGCTATCGATATGGAGCTTTCCTAACACACCATCGAAATCAGACATACCTTGCAAGCTTTTTGCTATGAATTGAGTGGTAGGTCTATTGATTGCAGTGTTCAATTCAGAAGCCTGGACTATAGCATTGAAGGCATCATAGACATTAGCTGCTCCGAAACCAAGTTCCCTGTTATAAGCAGTCTTGTATTGCGATTCGAAATCTGAGGAGACCTTTCCATAGCCTATTGACCACAACCCTTCGAAAGGAGCTTTGTCCTTGGCCAATTCGAAGTAGATCGTGGATGAGATATTCTGGATATTCTGATCGCGCATTTGCTTGGTCAAGATCTCTATCTCCGGAGAAAGAGCGAGCAGGGCGTAAATGTCCGGTCTTGCGGAAGCATTCTTGGCGATGACGCTCTTAAAATCGCGTTCGCCTGGCTGGAACATCTCATTGGAGACGACCGTTATTCCATACTGGCTCGCAAGGCTCGTGATCGCAGAATTGACCGCGGATATTCCCTGATTATTCACTCGGAAGATTCCCAATGTATGCAATCCGCGTTTCTGCATCTCCGATAAGAATGACTTGGCGGCTGTATCGGGAGTGGTGAAGAGTATGAAGTTATAATCTCCCTCGGCCATCTTTGGATCGAAGGCTACCCCGATATGGACCACCTGAGCCTTTTCAGTTATAGGAGAAATCGCATCTCCTATGGGAGCATAGGCATCGATGATCACATCTACTTTGTCTATGTTTATTAGCTTATTAGCAGCGCTAACCGAAGTCTTCACGTCAAAGGCGCCATCCTCTACAACAAGGTCATATTTATATTTGGTATTTCCAAGATTCTTCTTCGCCAATTCAAGGGCATCCTTCATCCCTTCCCCAAAATAGGCCTGGGTGCCAGACATAGGCAGAACCGCGCCTATCTTGATGGTTCTAATCTGATCCTGTCCTTTCGTACCCAAACTGACGAATATAACTATCCCTACGATAATGATGATAGCCAGTATCGCGGCCACCTTTTTGTTCATTGAAGTCAATGTTATTTACATTAATAATAACTTGACGTGATACTACACTATGTGTATTATAGTGTATATCTGCCGTCGAAATCCGACAAATTAATATAAATATGCTTGATAGGATATTAAACGAACTAGACCTTTCCATGAATGCCCAGAGAGTCTTCAGCGACCTTCTGGACAAAGGGCCTTCTACTGCGCGCCAGATCGCCGAGAGGCTAGCGATGCCTAGGCCTTCCATATACGACAATCTCCGCTTGCTCATAGATAAGGGACTGGTCACAGAGCGCGATGAAGAGAACAAGAAGATATTTTCCATCGACGATATACAGAACATTCCCGAGCTTTTGCAGTCGAGGATAGACTCTCTAGAAAATGAAAAAGACGCTTTCAAAGAACTCCTCCCTTCCCTACTCAAGAAAGTAGACTTCATAGAGCCAAAGATCAAATTCTATTCCGGCAAGGAGGGCTTGCGTCAGGTTATGAACCATATCATGTGGCATAGAGATATAACGACCACTCTCATGTGGCCGATGCAAGAGATCATCCGTGTCCTTGGAGCAGATTATCTGGAAGAGCTGAACAGGAAAAGGCTCAAGCGCCATATCGCTATCAGAGGCATATATCCTCACAGCACTAAGCCTGATTTCAAAAAGTATCCCTTCCTAGGAGTAAGCGGAGGGCACCTCCGAGAAATCCGTCTTGCGCCAAAGGATATGGCTTGGGATATGGGATACTGGATGTACGCTGACAAAGTCGCCTTTATTTCCTCGCAGAAAGAATCATTCGGCTTTGTAGTCCATAGCCGAGATTTTGCCAATCTCATGAAAACTCAATTCGAGGCCATCTGGAAGATCTCGAAACCTATCAAGTCTGAGCCGTGGAATACGGATAGCTTTCTGGAAAGCGTAGGAGAGATATAAACCTTGCTCGCTCGCCATATTCATTCGCTGTGGAGACGGTGGGATTCGGTCCTTACAGGACCAGTATCCCGATTGGATTTTTTATTTTGCTTCGCTCATAAAAAATGCTCAATCGGGCTTCGAATCCCACACGGAAGCGCTTTGGCGCTTCCTCGTCCCCTTACTCATTTTGCTCCGCAAAATTCGATGCGGAGACGGTGGGATTCGAACCCACGAGGGACTTTCGCCCCTAACACCTTAGCACGGTGCCGCTTTCGACCACTCAGCCACGTCTCCTGCTTCATTCAGTTCGTCACAGCTCCGCAGAAGCGAAGGCGAACTGCACCTCGCCATTCTTGCATAAAAAAGAATAATTATCAAAATTGTCACCTAATAATGATCATTGTTCCCTATCTTCAAAAGACGAACAATCCTACCTACCATTGCCTCTACAGCAATAAGCGAAGGCTTATCTTGTCTATAACAACGTCTCTCCTTGCAATAGTTTCAATGACACAGATTCTCCTATAACAAGATACTCGACAACCATAGTGAGCAAGAATAGGATAACGAGATTCGAGATCGTTCTGAGTACGATATATGCCGTTGCGCTCATTCGAGCTCTCGCCGCTTCGAATATCTTTTCTGCCGGCCACAGAAGTACCACGGTCAAGATAATCGCAAAAAATACTGCGGGTTTTATGAGACCCAATACTCCAAGCTCAAAAGTAAACGGGCCCCAAGGGACAAATGACCCTAGGACTGTGAGATCGTATGAATGACCAGCTGAAGAATAGTATGCCGGTATCGAGTAGACGACAGTCAGAACTAACCAAAAAAACCAAAGCCTAAGATAAAAGGGAGTTTTTTTCATTTGTGTAATTATATCCTTCGATAGGGATAAAGACAAAGAATAAATTAAACCGTAGCTGTATATCCGTCACCTATAAACATCGTGATTCCCTATCTTCAGAAAGTGAACCGTATCTTTTTCGCCATATTCAAAGACGATGCGCATTTGATGATCTACCGAGTATGAAAGATACCCAGCCAAAGCTCCGTTGAGCTTATGAGTTTTGAGAGAAGGATGCCTAGGGTCCTTCTTGAAGATATCTATCTTATTCTCCGCCAATCTCTGCATCTTGTGATTTAAGGCCTCGAATTGGGAGATGAATTTCTCAGAAAAGAGGATCTTAAGCATGTTTCCTTGCCGCTAAGATAGCCTTAAGATCTCCAGAATAAGCCCTGCCCTGTCTTATCTGGCGAGAAGCTTCGAATATCTCATCGATCTCCGATTGTTCTCGCATCTTGCGTATAGCCTTTCTCACAGCCTGAGCGCGATTCTCGGCTTCGCCAGAATGGATGATGCTATCGACGAAGTCGAGCAGGTCTTTGGGCATCGGTATGGATATGGTAGTCATGATGTTTAGGTTAAATTTGATTATATGATGATATCATATGTTATCATACAATTTGATGAAATGGAAGTTTCAGATGATTATGATATCATTATACCCATCTTGATTCGCAGGCCTTATCATCTCTATGAACAATAAAATGATCATTCTATCGAGCGCAGTCGCTATCGTCATAATCATAGCCATCGTCTACTTTGTAGCTTCGAATAGATACAGCGTGATAGACACAAAGACGTACCAAGCTCCCGATGGCAGCTTCTCTTTTCAATACCCTGAATTTAAGGGATGGAAACCCTATATCAATGCCAATGGAGATCAGCGGAGCATCTGGTTCAGCGCGCCATTCGAGAGCGTGATCGCGCCGAGCATGAAGATCAAAGCAAGCTTGCAGCCGAGTCCTATCATGCACCCTGATATCCTTCCTAAGAATCCTGCCGGAATAACGTATACGGACAAAGACGCTAATGGGTGGCTGTCATTCGTGATCTCTGCTGGCACATCTACGGAAAATACAAAGAAGGTTAAAGTGGTTGAAATAGGGATACCTACAAATGAAGACAACGGCTTCTCATCAGCAAAGATGGCAAAGATGATAATAGAGACATTCAAGGAAAATATCGTAGAGCAGCTGAAGTAAAAAAGCCTGTCATCTTGCTCATCAAGATTTTAGTGGAAATGCTCCGATTAGTGATTAGCCACTAGTGAACGCCAGCAGCAAAGCCCTAGTGGCTAATCACTAATGGCTAACTACTTGCGCTTGCCCCGCCTCCCCCTCCCCGCTACAATTACCCTATGCACATCTCCCTCACCGATGCCGTCACCGAACATTTCCGACTGACCCCCGTACAGAAGATAGCTTTGAAGAAGCTGGGCATAGAGAATGTCCGAGACCTCCTCTATCATTTCCCCATCCGCTATGGCGATACCGCCGAGACTCACAGCATCGATTCTCTGCGAAAAGGCGATCTATCTGTGATATTCGGCAAGGTGAGCGGCCTGGAGACTCTGAAAGGATTCAAGAGCAAAATCCCTATGGCTCAAGGCACGGTCGAGGATGAGAGCGGCAAGATCCAATGCGTATGGTTCAATCAGCCTTATGTCGCAAAGATGTTCAGTGATGGGATGATGGTTAGGTTGGAAGGCAAAGTCAGCGAGAGACAGAAGACCGGTAAGCTATACTTCTCCAATCCGAAGATTGAGAAAGTTGACCAGTTACCTACCGGCGTTGGCGATTCTCTATTTGGCGATGGCAATGAAGCTCATACCCTCTACCCTGTTTACCCAGAATCACGCGGCATCAGTTCTCATTGGCTCTATCATGCTCTGCAAAAGATCTTCAAGAGCGGGCTTCTAGATCAGATACAAGAGCTCATACCCGAGGATATCTTGAGCAAATACAATCTTCCAGGAATCAAAACCGCTCTCATCTGGATCCACGCGCCTCTGAAAACGGACGATGCCCTTTCCGCCCGCAAGCGCTTCGCCTTTGAAGAGATATTCGTGATCCAGCTGGGCAAACAGCAAGCTCGCAAGGCATATGAGGCCTGCCCTACTTTTAGTATCGAAGCCGACGAGAGGCATGTCCAAGAATTCATCAAGCGCTTCCCATTCACGGCAACTAATGCCCAACAGAGGTCTATTGAAACGATCCTGATGGACATGAAGAGAGGCCAAGCCATGTCGCGTCTCCTTGAAGGAGATGTGGGGTCGGGCAAAACTGCCGTAGCCGCTACGACTGCATACGCCGTGATTACAGCCAGAGAAACATCTTCCAATAAGCCTCTGAATCTCCAAGTCGCCTATATGTGCCCTACAGAAATTCTAGCCTCACAGCATTTCGAATCTTTCATAAAATATTTCGCCTATCTCGGAGTCCAGATTGCTCTTATAACTTCTTCCGGTTGCCGAAAATTTCCTTCCAAAATAAATCCCAAGGGTTGGACTGACATTTCTCGCGCTCAACTCTTGAAATGGGTTGAGAATGGCGAAATCCCCATAGTTATCGGCACTCATTCTCTCATTCAGAAGTCCGTTAAATTCAAAAAGCTCGCTTATGTCATCATCGACGAGCAGCACCGATTCGGAACTTCTCAGAGAGCACAGCTTGTTAAGAAGAATCTGCAGAATGAGTCAGGGATCAAATCCGTCGAGGCGTCGACCCCCCTTCGCTCCTCGTTCCTCGGAGCTTCGGAGGGGCAGGACAAGTGTCACTTTGGCGGAGCACAGCGTAGCCAAACGAAGGCATTTCGTCGAGCCGAAGAGGGTTTGACCCTGACTAAGGCTTCGAATAATCCTTCACCTGCCATTCTCAAACCATCCGACATAGAAGCCTTGAATAGAGCCGGTGCCGGACTGGCTCCCCATTTGCTTTCAATGACCGCCACCCCCATTCCAAGAACATTAGCTCTGACTCTTTATGGTGACCTAGACTTAACCCTGCTCGATGAATCCCCTGCTGGCCGTAAGCCTATAATCACTGAACTCGTCCTACCCGATAAGCGCGAATCTACTTATGAGAAAGTCCGCGCTGAATTGGTGAGCGGTCGCCAAGTCTTTGTCATCTGTCCTAGGATCGACGAGCCTGATCCAGACAAGGAACTGGCCTTGAATGCCAAATCGGTAAAAGCCGAGGCTCTTCGATTGAAAGCATCCGTATTCCCAGAATATGAGATAGGTGTGCTCCATAGCCGAATGCGCCCGAATGAAAAAGACGAGGTAATGAATAATTTTAAAGACAATCGCATTCAAATACTCTGTGCTACCTCTGTCGTGGAAGTGGGCGTGAATATACCAAATGCCACGGTGATCTTAATCGAAGGTGCCGAGAGATTCGGGCTCGCTCAATTGCATCAATTGAGAGGCCGCGTGATGAGGAGCAGCGATCAAGCTTACTGCTATGTATTCACCGAAACGACCTCGGCGAAATCTCTTGAAAGGTTGAAAGCTCTGCAGACCGCCAAGAATGGCTTCGAGCTCGCGGAAATAGATCTAGCTCAGCGTGGGGCTGGCCAATTATCTGGCATCCAACAGTGGGGCGTTTCAGATGTGGCTATGGAAGCTCTCAAGAATCTCAAAATGGTAGAGGCGGCCAGGACGGAAGCGATCAGAATGGTCGTTGAAGACGATAAATTAAAGGCGTATCCTGTGCTGCAAAAACAAGTCGAGGAAAAGAAAAAGGAGATGCATTTTGAGTGATCCCCCTTTTCCTAACCCACTAAGATTTTAAATTAAGCTTGAGGTTGAGCTGTTACGCCTTTTGGATTGGGGCCATATTGATTGTCTCCAGGCTGGCTATCTAAGCAAGCAAAAACGATCAATACTATCGCCCCGACAAAAGGGACAAAGCATATCAATACCCACCAGGCACTGCGGCCAGTGTCATGAAGCCTTCGAAAAAGAACCGCCAAGCCGGGCAATAGCACCGCTAGAGCATAAAGAATGCTTAGTATGTTACCGAAATGCAGTATGCCACCAATGATCCCGATGATCAGAGATACGATAAAATTCAAAAGCACAAACATCCAATATTCTTTCCTAGCCGCGCGCCCACCAAAGACAGTGTACTTCTTCAAAACATCGAAATAATAGTTCATGATATTTTATTAATTGTAATAGCACAGGTCCTTATTATCCAACCTACGAACCTCATCTATATTAGCATATCACATACTCACGATACCATTACATTATGCAAATGTCTGTCCGCCCCCTTGGATTCGAACCAAGGACCCTCGAGGTATAAGCTCGATGCTCTAACCGACTGAGCTAGGGGCGGGTAAAATCTAAAGCAATATCAAAGCCATAGGCTCTACGCTATAAATTAACATTATCATTCAGTTTTGACCAGAAAGAGTGAAGAGGGATATTTTAGGCTAGGCGATCTTCACCTCCCTCTTGGGCTGTATGCCATTGGCCAGAAGCAAAGCATCGAATTCATCGCGCTCTATAGTCTCCGTCTCGATCAGCCTCTTCGCTATGATTTCAAAGGCCTTCCTATGATCCGCCAATACTTTCACCGCGCGCTCGCGAGCTTCCGTCATGATGCGAGTCACTTCGCCATCTATCTCGCTTGAGACTTTCTCGGAATAATCTTTATCCACCACCCCCATGCCGAACATCGCTCGGCCAGCTGGGCTTTCCAAAGCTACAGGACCGATTTTGTCGGACATACCGTAGCGCGTAACCATATCTCGTGCCAATGCCGTAGAAACCTGAAGGTCATTGGAAGCACCGGTAGTGATATCATCGAACATCATCTTTTCGGAAGCATAGCCCCCGAGAGATACTGCGATATCATCTAGAAATTCCTTGCGCGACTGGAGCTTCCTGTCTTCAATAGGAAGTTTAAGGGTATAACCAGCGGCGCGGCCGCGGGAGATGATCGAGATCTTATGAACAGGGTCGGCGTATTGGAGAACAGAAGCAACGACGGCATGGCCGGCTTCATGGTAAGCCGTGATCTCTTTTTCTTTGATAGAAAGGATATGACTGCGCCTTTCAGGACCGAGCATGACTTTTTCGATAGAACGGATAAGGTCGAATTGCCCGATCTTATTCCTATTCTCGCGCGCGGCCAGGATGGCTGCTTCATTCATGAGCGATGCGAGATCGGCTCCGGAAAATCCAGGAGTGCGTTCTGCTACTATCTTCAAATTAACATCCTCGGCTGATTGTTTCTTGACTGAATGGATCTTCAAGATCTCTTCGCGATCGCCGCGATCAGGGAGATCTATGACCACGCGACGATCGAATCTTCCCGGCCTCAAAAGGGCAGGATCCAAAACGTCAGGGCGATTGGTAGCTGCCATGACTATGACTTTCTGATTCTGCTCGAAGCCGTCCATCTCGACGAGGATCTGATTGAGGGTCTGTTCCCTCTCGTCATTGCCTCCGCCCATACCCGATCCGCGAGTGCGTCCAACAGCATCTATCTCATCCACAAAGACGATCGCTGGCGCTTGGACCTTGGCCATACTGAAGAGGTCGCGGACGCGCGAAGCGCCTACGCCAACGAACATCTCCACGAATTCAGATCCTGAAATAGAGAAGAAGGCTACACCAGCCTCACCAGCCACGGCTCGAGCGAGCAAGGTCTTACCCGTTCCCGGAGCACCCATGAGGATGACGCCTTTTGGAATCTCTGCCCCGATCTCGATGAACTTTTTTGGATTCTTGAGAAAATCTACGATCTCCAATAATTCCTGCTTGGCCTCTTTGGCTCCCGCGACATCCTTGAAGGTGACTTTCTGCTTCTCGTCTGAAGGCAGAGTCATGCGCGCTTTCGATTGGCCAAAGGTCAAAGCTTGGACTCCGGCGCCCTTGACCTGCCTAGTGAGGAACCAGACAAAGAAGATAAGCAGCAGCAATGGAGCTAGGAATGGTCCGACCTGTTCGAACCAGTACCAGAAACCGGACGGCTCCGCTACGGCTATGGTAGTAGAAGCGAGGCGAGCTACTGGAACGCCCAATTTCGTCAGACTATCGGTGACAGCAGAATCGGTCTCTTTCTGAGCATGCTTGATAGACTTATCGGAATATGTGGCAGTGATCTGATCCCCCTGGATAGTGAGAGAAGCGATGCTACCAGCCTTGATATCATTGGCGATCTCCGATATAGAGACAGTCGGTATATCAGCCTGCTGCGAAGCGATCTGTGAATATACCCCCGTAATGAGGAGTAGGACGAGTATGGCGATGACCACAGCATTCACGAATCCCAGCTTTCTTGGACGGAGCATGCCATTCTTGCCTTTGTTTTCAGGCTTATTTTGCGGCTTTGCTTGATTATTCCCGAATAATGGATCCATGGCTTGATTATACATAAAAATGAGACAAAAGGAAGAAAATGCTCAGTCTCTTCATCTCGAAAATTGGAATTTGATAATTGAAAATTCATGTAAACATCCATTCTTAATATGAATCATGTTATTATTAAGACGTGCGTACAGTACAAACTCTATGACCTATCAAATCTTAATCAATGGAAGCCCGGCCGTCCAAGGAAATACGGCAAGCCTAATCCTAATAATCTTCATCGTGGTATTGATACTAGGAGGACTGATCAGGATGATCTCAAAAAAGCTCCGAGAGAACGATACTTTGAAATACGAATTCATCACTATCATCGCCCATAAATTCCGCACACCTCTCACTCATATAAAATGGATCGCCGAGGAAAGGATATCGACCATCCAAGATGCGTCCGAGCGCGAGAATATGATCGACCTCGAGAATTCAACCGATCATCTGATCAAGCTCACAGGGACTCTGATCGAGCTCACTGAGACGGATACCGAATCAAAAGCTCTCTACAAATTCGAGAACGCTTCCCTTTCTGAGCTGGCCAAGGAGATCACCAGCACAGCCAAAGACATGTTCCACGAGAAGAATATCGGATTTTTCGTCCAGATGCCTACCGAAGACATCATGGTCAAGATGGATAAGCCGCGCATGGAATTCGTGATGCAGACTCTCCTAGATAATGCCTTCATCTATACCCCGACGGGCAGGAGAGTGGATGTCGCGGTAGGTGTAAGCGGTCGAAAAGCTATCTTCGCCGTTTCAGACAATGGCATCGGCATCGATCCTTCCGATATCCCTCATATCTTCGATAAATTCTTTCGCGCTCCGAATGCGAAATCCATGGATACCGAAGGCTTCGGCATCGGCCTATTCATGGCCAATTCAATTGTAAAAAGACATGGGGGCAAGATCGAGGTCTTCTCTGCAGGAAAAGACAGAGGAGCGATGTTCAAAGTGATTTTGCCGAGGAAGTAAAGATCCATGGCTTGAATTGTTCCAAGAAAAATGCCGGCCAAGGAGATGGCCGGCGGTGTTACCGAAGAGCTTACCTGAAAGCGAGCGCGACCGCCCATTGGGCGATGAGGAGGACTGCGACGATCATCGGTGTTGTCACGTAGAAGCGTGGTACTGAAAGTCCGAAGAATGTCCACCACTTCTTGTGCCAGGCGAAATCTCCGTGGAGGAGCCGACGCAGGGCATGGGGTTCGCGCCAGCCGGTAAGGGACTGGATGGCGAACCAGAGGAAGTCTTCCAGAACAAGGTTGCCGATCCAGACCGCGACGATGAATAGCGGGGTGAAGATCTTTGTGCCAGCGATCGTCATCAGCAACAACCCATGAATCGACCAGACATTCCCTGACATACACCAGAGCACGACATAGTTGATCATCGTGATGGCGGGTATGATTCCGCCAAACAAGACGACGTGGTACCTGCAAAAATAATCTTTCTCCGTGATCCTTAGGATCCCGTCGATAAAGATGTATTTGATTTTTTCCTTAAGCGACTTTGGAGCCGACTCGCTCCTTTCTATCCTCTTCTCCCACCAAGGGGAGGCGAACACAGTCTGACCCCAAGGGCCGGCCTTGAATCCTTCTAGCCAGATTTCGAATATGGCTAGAAGGGTGGAAATGGGGATCAAGTTCCCCAGAAAGAGTAACAATGTTTTCAAAGAATGCCTTTCTGTTAGCTGGGATTATTATATACAAAGAATAGCTTGTATGTCAAGGTTGAGAGATGGCGGGAATCGAGTCTTACAGACTCGGTAGAGGTCTCGTATTTTCTCCCTTCCTCCGCTTCGCTCCAGAGGCTCGAAAATATTAACCCAGTGGCGATCCTGCTGGATCGTCGACCTTTTCGATTCCCGACGCGAGCCGACCCAGTAGGCGATCGTGCTCGATCGACCAGCAAACCTGTTGAGTTCTGCTGGTTATAGTTCGCTATAGGGGTCACACTATGAGATGGGTTTGAAACCGCTATTCTGTCGCTACCTCAAAAAGTATTTACCCTCCAAGATGCTCAAAAATCATCGCTAGTGGAGATGGCGGGAATCGAGTCTTACAGACTCGGTAGAGTCTTCGCGCGGTGCTCGCTTCGACCCAGTAGGCGATCCTGCTGGATCGTCCGCGCCGCATGCTCAGACTTTTCGATTCCCGACGCGAGCCGCGCAGGCGGCTCGCTCCTTATCAACCAGCAACTATTAAAAAGCCGCTTCTGAAGCGGCTTTTTAATAGTTGTGGAGATGGCGGGAATCGAACCCGCGTGCAACCGAAGCAGACCGAACGATTCTACGGCGGTAGAATCCTTTAAGGTTTAACGACCGTGTTAGGAAAGGACACAAAACGCACGATCGCGATCTCATGGCTTCGGACGAGAGAGTGAGAAGCTCTCCCGCCTACATCCAGATATTTACGCCAACACCGAGGTCAGGATCCCCTCGGTATGACGGCCCTTAAACAAGGGCGAATGCAAATTCCTTAGCTCCGAAATACGGAGAAACGGTTGATTTAGCATTTAGTTTTTCCATCAGATTTACGAGTTAATGGTGCTCGCGCCGCACGAACGGACGCTGTCAGCTGTCTATGCCGATCATCCCCGATTTTTGCACCACAAAAATCGTGCCGAGATATCATTCTCTGCGTAAGCAGAGAATGATCCGAGGCCAATTTTTGCACCACAAAAATCGGATCGAGATATTGTTTGTCACTTGCGACAAAAAATTTTCAACCTGACCACTGTGGAGCATGCAAATTATGTCAACGATCTCTCATATCTCTCCTGATCTCCCTATCAGTTTCCCTCTTCTTTATAGTCTCTCTCTTGTCGAATTTCTTCTTGCCCCTGACTACCGCTACGGAAACCTTGATGAGATCGCCTTTATTGTATATTGAAATAGGGACGATTGTCAACCCTTTGCCGCCTTCCATATCCGCCAGCCTCCGTATCTCAGTACGATCGAGCATGAGCTTGCGATTCCTCCTGGCTTCATAGCCCTTGGGAGTATTGTTCTCCTGATATGGCGGCACGAACACATCCACGGCAAAAGCCTCTCCCCCGCGGACGATGACATACGACCCTTCCAGAGAGCCCTGCTTCTTCTTCAAGGATTTGACTTCAAAGCCGGACAGCTCTATACCGGCCTCGAATTTCTCCAGGATCTCGTAGTTGAAATGCGCCTTTTTGTAATCAACCAGAATAGGCATGGAATAATGTTAACATGGTTAGCAAATAACCAATAACCAAGATACAATAACCAAACAATACCCAATAATCAAAAGACGCTGTAGAAGCTTGGTTATTGATTATTCCTTGGTTATTGGTGTTTGGTTATTGGTTATTATGGTAATGACTTCAAACCCTTCTACAAACTGGACACTCTACCCCGATAACCATCAAGCCTGGAATTCCATGCTGGCAGATTGTGCCAAGGCTGAGAGGAGCATTGTCTTGGAACAATTCATCTTCACAGCCGATGAGCTGGGAAATAGGCTTATCAATATCTGCGCCGAAAGAGCCAAAGCCGGAGTGAGAGTGAGGTTCCTCTGGGATGCAGCTGGCAGCTTCACTTTCTGGGGCTCAGGCATCATTGACGAGCTCGAGAACAAAGGCATAGAGCTGGTCTTCTGGAGGACCTTGGCCCCCAGCTATCTCAAGATGCCTAATATCCGTTCATGGTTCCTTCGGAATCACAGGCGCACCCTAGTGATCGACAGCCATATAGGCTATACCGGCAGCATCTGCATCAATGACAGCATGAAGAATTGGCGCGATACCAATGTGCGCCTTGAAGGAGATGTGGCCACAGATATGGAGAGCTCATTCGATAGGATGTGGGAACGCTCCAAGAAGATCAGACCCTTGACCAAGCATTTCATCACCAGAAATAATGAGTTCCGATATGTGACCAATTCTCCGGGACCTGGTCGCAAACATATCTACAAGGAACTTCTGCATGCGATCCGCAAGTCAGAACGATCAATATATATGACGGCTCCATATTTCGTACCTACACTGAGGTTGGCTCACTCCCTTAAGCTGGCCGCCAAAAGAGACGTATCCGTAAATATCCTCATTCCAGAAAAGTCTGACCACTTTGCCCTCGATTTGGGAGCCCGCTCATTCTTCAATACGCTTCTGGAAGCTGGAGTTCATATCTTCCTCTATCACGGCAATATCATTCACGGCAAGACGATAGTCATTGATGGCAAATGGTCGTCTGTCGGCAGTATGAATCTCGATAGCATCAGTCTCTTATATAATTTCGAAGCGAACATAATCACCACCGACTCCGAATTCGCAAAGACGCTGACTTCTCATTTTGAAAGAGACATCAAGGAATCAAAAGAAGTATCTCTGAAAGAATGGCACAACAGGTTCTTCATAGACAAGATACCGGAGATACTCATTAAGCTGGTAAGGAAGTTTTTATAAAGAGCTCGGCACATATCGTTTTCTCGTGCAGGTTAATGCGATCTGAGCCGTAGCAGCGATTGCCCGTATCTTGCTGCCTCCGGTAAAGCAAGATACGGTTGCAATCGGCGAAGGCGACCTTAACCTGCACGAGAAAACGATATGTGCCGAGCTCTTTAAGAAGTTGCGTAAAAACACGCCCTATGCTATAAATAAAGCCTGTAATCCCTTGATCAAAGTACGAATCAACCATCAAATAAAGGCCGCCACATTGCGCGTAATAACCGCAGACGGTGAAAACCTAGGTGTTCTGTCATTGAGCCAAGCCCTGACAGAGGCACAGAATCGAGGTTTTGATTTGATCGAAGTATCGCCTCTGGCGAATCCTCCGGTTGCCAAGATAATGGATTATGGCAAGTATCAGTACGATGAAAAGAAGAAGACCAAAGCTACCAAATCACGCGTCGTAACCAGCGAGATGAAGAGCGTTCAGGTCAAGATCGGCACAGGCGAGCATGACCTAGAGCTCAAAGCCAAGAGGGTCTCCGAATGGCTTGCTGAAGGCAATCGCGTCAAGATAGACCTCTATCTCATCGGCCGCGCCAAATACATGGACTTCAATTTCTTGAAAGAGCGATTGGAGCGCATCATGAAGCTCATCACCGTAGAATACAAAGTGTCGCAATTGCCTTTGAAAGGTCCCAAAGGCATCACCGTAATAGTCGAGAAAAAATAACATGATAAAAACAAACAAATCATATACCAAGCGCCTCAAGGTCACCCGCACCGGCAAGATCCTTTCGCGCAAAGCCGGACAGAACCATTACAATGCCAAGGAGCGCTCATCTACCAGCTTGAACAAGCATCGCATGTTGAACGTCAAGATGGATAACAAGACCAAGAGCCGTTTCCTAGCGAATATTTAACAATAGAATGTCAAAATCCAAATTTCAAATTTCAAATCAAATCCAAAGCCCAAATATCAAAATCACGGTGCTTTTTTTGGATTTTGGATTTTGAAATTGATTTGAAATTTGAAATTTGGATTTTGAAATTATTTTTAATTTAACTACCATGTCCCGAGTCAAAAAAGCAGTCAATGCGATGAAGAATAGGAGGAGTGTCCTCAAAGCCGCCAAAGGCTTCCGTTTCCGCAGGTCTACCACAGAGCGCGCCGCCAATGACGCCCTCATGCATGCTGGAGTCTATGCCTTCGCCCATCGCCGCGACAAGAAAGGCGAATTCCGCCGTCTCTGGAATGTGAAGATCAACGCTGCCCTCCGCCCTCTCGGCCTCACCTACAGCAAATGGATCGGTGCCGCCAAGAAGCAAGGCATTGCTCTCGATCGCAAATCTCTCGCCCATCTCGCCGAATTCAAGCCTGAGACCTTCGCCAAGGTCGCGAGGATGGTAAAGTAATCCATTCTAAATCTCAAAAGAAGAACCGCGAATCAAATCGCGGTTCTTATGTTTAAAGAATACCCCTTTTTGAAAAGTTATTACCGTGCCGTCGTAGAGGATGTTCGAACTCTTCTTGAGAAGAGGAATGATGCTAGTGTATATATTCCTATACCTTACCCTACTCCATAACCGGAAACACATCCAATAAATGTTTCCAAGCTGAATACAATTCAGTTAATTCATTTTTTAGCTCTGGGAGTAACCTGATGTCACGATAGTCCCTTTCTAATTTTCCCAATGCCGCTCCCTTTCCCTGTGTCGTGATCATTGATACATAAACATAATCCGTCATGTGACTAGCCGAATCAGAAACAGCCACAATTTTAGCTTCGAGTGTCTCTGGTTGAACGTCTTTACATCTATGAGCTCTCGCACAATGAGCTGTTTTGTCCATAATCTCTTTTGAAATTCCTGCCTCTGAAAATAATCGATTAACTTCATTTTCGGAGTTAATCGCATGATCAATATTCTTATCTCCAATCATTTGACCAATGTCGTGTAACCAAACTGCACTCATGACAACCTCCTTATTCGCATATGGATATAATTGAAGTAATCGTTTGGCCCATTTTATAACCAATGGCAAATGTTTTCCCAAATATGAAAATTCTGGGCCGGCCTTCAATAAGGTTGTTGTGAAGTGCTTTTCACAATAATCGGCAACTTTTTGAGTAGTTTGATCCATACACAAAAGTCTATCAGGTTAGAGCTAAAAAGTCATTTCGATGTTGTCGCATTTTATTAAAAACACTGTACCAACATGGCGGATGTTAGAAGACTTTTTTGGACCGAGGAATAATTCACCCACCAACATTTCCACATCACTCCACCTCATACTTCACTCCCCTATCCGGCATGGCCGCTTTGATATCTAGCTCATCATTTATCCTCTGCGTCAGAAACATGAAGACTTCGGCTCGCCCATCTCGCCGAATTCAAGCCTGAGACCTTCGCCAAGATCGCGAAGAGCGGTTTTTTGTTTGAAGAATATGCAGCTTTTAACAATGAGTGGAGTCGTAGCGGATATTTGAATCGTTTTTTGGAATGAAGAATGATGCGACAATCTGTATATTCTCTTTCAATTTCGCCCAACAATATACAGCATATAAGGCAAACCGCAGGGAGAGACTGCTCTCGCTGCGGCGTTGTGTGAAAAATTTGTTTTGTCTAATCAACTAGCTTCGGTCGACCGGCCTTGCCGTCCCATGTGACGCGGTACGTTTTAGGCCGGAAAACATTCGAACGATCAGTTGGATGGTCGAGATAGAAAACCGATTCTGACGCCCGCGGTTTCCAACGCTGATCATTGCCCTCATTGAACGCCATGAAGAAACGGCTACCGAAATCAATCCGCATGGGTTGATTTGGGTCATAGCCGAGTAACGTCCCGTTGATTTCCACCACCTTCACATCTTGAGGTTCGGGGTTAAACTCGATGGTGTGCTGGCCCATCCGAAGCCGTTGACCAAGGACCAATTCAGCCGATTCTACCAGTGCGGCGATTGCTGCCGCCGTTGATTCGAATATTTTGATTTTCATATGTGCTCCTTTGAGCTACCTCAACCGTACGTTGAGAAGACTCATCAACTGGGCATGCGCCCGCTTTGCTCCAGCCGAGATGCTGAGCCAAGCTGTTTTTAATCCAAACACATCTTACACCAATCTTAATAGTCTGTCAACAGGTAGGCAAATTTATCATTTACGAGCCATCTTATATCATAATCATATTTCTTGCATCACTCCACCTCATACCCCACCCCCCTATCCAACATAACCGCCTTCACATCCAGCTCATCATTTATCCTCTGCGTCAGAAACATCGAAGACTTGGCTCTCCCATCTCGCTGAATTTAAGCCTGTGACTTTCGCCAAGGTCGCAAAGATGGTCAAGTAGAGCATTTTTTACTTTCAAACAAAAGACCGCGAAGAGCGGTTTTTTGTTTGAAATTGTCTTTATGATAGATTAAGTTTCTCTTCTTGAATTATCCAAAAAAATACACCGCGGGTATTAACCCCCACGGTGTTGACAACAATGAACGATTTGGCAGCCCAGCCTAACTTTCTACACAAGGACCTGGGTCATTAGCGAAATAAATGAGATTCCGCAGGAACTGCGGAATATTACGGCTTTCGACTAGAGAAACGCTCCATCCCCTTTTTTGACGAATCGGAGCACGCCGACTCACGAACAAGGCACCGACGCGGTCTGGACTCCTCTTGAAGCGCTCACACATATTTTCCTTCTCCGTGAGGAGTACTGGAAATACGGCCTCCTCGTTGATTTCCGTAAGACCAAGCGGGTCATTACCATCATGAATCTCGTCACTGAGGATGCCCAAGACAGCGTTTGTGGTCCAGAGAGCACGACGCTCATGGAGAGTCTCCCACAAATAGTCGTCCGCGCCGTGATACCTCATCACTTCACGGAAAACGGGATAGAGAGCACCATCCTTTTCAGAGACAGAATGGACGACGTCACATCTGTGGACACTGGCAGGCTTTTCGCGATTTCCATATTTGCGGGTAAGAGAATTCGAGGCAGCAAGTGCCTCTTCAATTTCCTTACCCACCGTTACTAAGTATTCGCCGCATGGGTCATCGCGATGATAACCGTTGGGGTCTACTTCGAGACGTTCAAGCGTCGCATACTGATGGTTCGGCACGATCAAGCTCGTTTTTTCTCCACACAACGCCTCGAGGCGTCGACGCGTGATACTCGGCTTATCGACCAGCAATTTCGCCTGATCAAACCCGAGACCGATTTTTCCAATCTGCTGTGCAATAACCGCGAGAAGCTGAAACGCTAGTCCCGGTGACATAGTTTTTACCTCATTATTCATGAGTTTATACCTTTCGTTGATATGTTCCGCTATCGACTTGGCCACGATGGTTTCGTCATAGCAGAAAAAGGCAGTATCATGGCCACTTTCTGCTATGACGAATGTGTCAAAGTATCTTTGATTAGATTAACATACGTACTGTAATTTGTCCAGTCTGGTCGTGGATGTCTTACAAATATTTACTAGGAGAAATGTAACCTTCATATTCTTGCATCACTTCACCTCATACCCCACTCCCCTATCCGGCATGGCCGCCTTCACATCCAGCTCATCATTTATCCTCTGCGTCAGGAACATCGAAGACTTGGGCTCGCCCATGACGACGAAGACTTGTTTCAATTTCTTGGTCGCTGTGGAAACGAATTCCACTAGATGATCGCTATCTTTATGAGCCGAAAATCCATAGAGAGTTTCTATGTGAGCCTTAACTTGAACGTTGTTGCCGTGAATGCTCACGATCTTATCGCCATCCGCCAGCCTGCGCCCGAGCGAACCATTGGTCTGATAGCCCACCAATAAGATAGTGCTCTTGGGATCTGGCAGGAATTTTTGCTCATGACTGGTGACGCGGCCACCTACGGACATGCCCGAACCGGCTAGAATGATCTTCGCTCCTTTGGCGCGATCGATATCGCGAGATTCATTCTGGGACATGGTAAATTCAAGCCTAGGGAATTTGAAGATGTCGTCGCCTCCCGCTATCTGTTTCTTCACAGCATCATTGAATAGATCGCTGCTCTTGGAATAGATATCCGTAGCCTTGATGGCCATAGGAGAATCGACAAAGATCGGCACAGACGGTATCCGCTTTTGTTCGACCATATTATTCAATTCATAGAGTAAAACCTGTGTTCTATCTATTGAAAATGTCGGTATGACCAATGTCCCTCCACTAGCCAGAGTCTCCTTTATGATCCTTTCGAATTCAGAGACGCGCAATTCTTTGGAATCATGATTCTTGTCGCCATACGTGCTCTCCATTACCAAATAATCGACTTCCCCGACCTCTTCCGTATCTCTCAAAAGAGGAGCTGGAGAATTGCCAAGATCGCCAGTGAATAGGATCTTGCCGCTTGGTATGGTGAATTCAGTCATGGAAGACCCCAGAATGTGCCCTGCATCTTTCAAGTAAATAGAGACATCCGGAGTTATCTCCGTACTTTGGTGATATGGAATAGTCTTCCAAAAAGGATAAACAGCCTGCACATCAGTCAAGGTATATAAAGGATCGACACCATCGCGCTCGGCATCCATAGCCAATATACCCGCGGCGTCTTCCATGACCAATTCCGCCAAATCTCTTGTTTCCGGCGTCGAATATATGGCGCCCTTGAATCCTTCCTTGACCAGTTTTGGAATTCTACCAACATGATCAAGATGGGCATGTGTCACTATCAAGGCTTGAATGGATGCCGGTTCATACAAGAACGGCTCTCGGTTCATTTCCTCGGAGAACTTCTCACCCTGGATCATGCCGCAATCAATGAGGATACGAGACTTGCTGGATGTTTCCAAGAGAAAATTAGCGCCAGTCACCGTGCTGACTCCTGAACAGAATGTGATGGAAGTCTTCGAATCCATTATTTATTCGTTATTAATGGCCTTATAGCGATCCAAGCAGCCAATGAACCCCCGATAATGTCGTCGAGTAGATCCTTTGCTGTGTCGATGAAATAAGGCGTCGTCCATAGAGGATAACCAGCTATATCATAATAGACTTCGAACAATTCCCAGATCAAACCGATGATAAGCACCCCGATAATAACAGCCAAGCGCTTATGGACTATATTTCGGCCATGAATCTTAATAAAGGCAGATACGGCCAAACCTATGCCTATGCCGCCTAAGATGTGAAGAATGATATCGTATGGAGGAAAGTGGACATATAGCCCTCGGAGCCCGATCATGTGCATGAGCAAGACGACACAGAGGACCAGCAGAGCGAAAAGATATGTCTTCATATCTGACCATTATACGGGAAATGCCCCTAAATGAAAAACACCCGCCATACTGTCGTATTTCGGATGTGCTTCATGGACTGCAGGAGTACCATACCTGGTTTACCAGGTGGGTGACCTCACATCGAGCACCAAGGTGCCGACGAATTCGAGAGGCTCGACACTGCAAGCGGATTTCGTTTGAAGTGTCGAGCCACTCATTGGTTTCCCGTATTTATTGGTATAGGGTTTTACTCCCGCAATCTGAACTAATTTTATCTCTCTCAGAGAACAATGCAAGTGAATAGAGAGTTGGGACACTATTCAAGAATTCCATCAAGATTGACATCATACAAGATCTTATCGCTCACGATATTATAGTCCATTATCTCGCTCTTTTTGAACCAATGAGCGATCTCATCTTCGGCTTCTTTGACCGAACCAGAGGCATGCACAAGATTGCGAACGGCTCTGCCATCTACATCGCTCATCACATATGAATCGAGGACATAGTCTCCTCTTATGGTGCCAACATCGGAAGTCCTAGGCTCCGTGCCTCCGGTGATCTTCCTGACTAGTTCTACGGCATGAGCTCCTTGCCAAACCATGGCGATCACTGGACCGCTAGTCAAATATTTCGTCAGATTCTTCAAGACTATCTCAGTGACCTTCAGAGGATCAGTATGCGGCGGAGTGAGATTTTTGTCAGTGTAGCCTTTGATAGATTTGAGCCCGGTCTTGAGCCTCCATTCGGGATCAAGAGTATAATGCCTCTCGACCATCTCGGCAGTCGGTACGCACATCTTGATAGCGGCTAATTTCAGACCTGTGCGCTCATATCTCCTGATGATCTCTCCTACCAAAGTCCTCTGCACTCCATCTGGCTTGATAATGACGAGGGTGCGCTCGTATTTAGGGTGATTTTTCATTTGAGAGTAGTATAGGAAATAACAAGCGTTTGAGCAAATGTTAAAGTGCGCAAGAGTAAAGTACGCAAGGCGCAAGTTTTATTTAATATGATCCACTAAATATAACCTACACCTTGTGTAATTGTTGCTTGAGTATTCATCTCTTTATAAACAATTAACAGCCGAACTTTCATCTCCAATTTCTGGCAATTCCCATGCCCTATCATCCCCAAATATGATTGCACTGTTTCCTTCTTTCCTTGCATCTCTCTTATTCTCCTAAATATCCGCTTCTTCGTGGCCGTCCTCAGAACTCGATGATCATTGAAGTTGACCCAGCCGAGATAGTCGATCCCTGAAGCGACTGTGCCAATCGACACTTTATTCGGATGAAGTGAAAGTCTCAATTCATACCACAGGAAGTTTCTTATCCTTGAAATTGTGCTGACTAACCAATCTCTATCTCTTGAAATGATCACGAAGTCATCAGAATAACGGATATAGTATTTCGCTTTGATTCTATGCTTCATGAATTGATCGAATTCATTCATATAGATATTCACGAATAATTGAGAAGTTAGATTGCCTAGAGGTAGTCCTATTCCTTTCTCCATTGAATGGAAACTACCTATGATTTTTGAAATAAGACCAAGAATATCCTTGTCTAGAATATATTTAGCCAGAATGGCAAGAAGCTTTGTCTGATCAATAGATGCGAAGAATTTCCTGATATCGCATTTTAGAACCCAGACCGTTTTCGTGTGGTTAAAAGAAGCCTTGCGCGCGAATACGCGAAATCTATTCACGGCTTTATGAGTGCCTTTTTCCAATCTGCATGAAGTGGAATCTGATATGAAGACTCTATTGAAAAAAGGATACAATTTCCTATATAGTGCGCGATGCAATAGTCGGTCCCTAACGGTAGCTTTATGAATATCTCTAGGCTTTGGATCATTTACCTTGAATGCTTCGTATGCGGAATGCTTGTAGGTTTTAGAAACAAGCTCTTTATGGAGCGATATGATATTACCCATCAGATCGCGCTCAAATTCTTGTACATCTTTGCGAGATCTTTTATCTTTTCTGAATTCTTTCCAGGCTTCAAGCAGATTCTCGAGAGAAATGATATCATCGTATGTATGACTGAATTGAATTCGTCGCAAACAGTGAAAGCTCCCCCCCCCCAGTCGGATTTTGCCGGTTTTGAGCAAGGTCAAAGATGCTTATCTGCTGTGGCATAGTTATTATAAAGATTTACCAAAATTCCACAGAAACTCTTTCGGGTATCGCATTGATTCTTTGTTTATAGAGATCATAGAGGCCATCGCCGCCGCCAGTTTCCTCTCACCGCAAGAGAAACAGCCTTATGTCCGCCATGCCATCAAAAAGCTCGATGCGCTCAAAATTCTCCTTATGATTCTCTGGGAAACCAAATCTATCGACAACAAAGAGTATATCGCACTTTCCTTGAAATTGGATGAGATCGGCAGGAATCTGGGAGGTTGGAATGGGCAACTTACGAAATCACTCGACTCCGCCCGTGACAAGCAAAACTCCCCTCAACTTCAAAAGAAGTAAGGGGAGAAATGAAGAGAGTTGCGGGACGACGAACGCAAACCCGTTCTCACGATTCCACCTGTTGTCAAGGTTGTCGTAGTAAGCGTTCAGACCCTGACCATCGTCGTACCGGTTCGTGTTGAGGAGGTTCGGATCGCCATCTGAATGTGCAGAATGCCTTCCATGCCACCACCCCTCGAATGCTCTCAGGGTTGAATCGAATTCGGCATCGTAATGCCCTAGCATCTTGCACCAAGTATCTTCATTTTTGATCCTTCGACCTCGCTCAGGATCATCCCGAGTTTTTATCGAGGGATGAAGTGTCTACATAAGCCCTCCGTTTGAAGCCGTAACCGCAAACGCTCTCAGCTTATGGATACTGGATTCGGCCGCGGGAAGCCATGACCGCCCGCATGATGCGCCTACTACCAATATCAGTATATCATTTTCGTACAAAAAAATTGGCTCCATTCCGACAATCGGAACAGAGCCAAGGGCTAAGTGCAGAGAACCGAGGTTCAAAGAACTTAGCTTTGAGGACTAACTTGCGGGACGACGAACGCAAACCCGTCCTCACGATACCACCCGTTGCCAAGGCGGTCGCAGTAAGCGAGCAGACCCTGACCATCGTCGTACCGGTCCGTGCCGAGGAGGTCCGGATCGCCATCTGAGTCATTGATGGGTTCGTGCATGGTGGTGATCCAGATTAAGCCCATGGCTTCAATCTCCTCGTCTGTGAACATCTCGCGGATCTGACAAGCGATTTCAGGACTGATATCCTTGCCATGCTTCCATAGCCGACGGTCTCCTTCAGCGACGATCTTGCTGGTGATCCGGTCATCATCGGAGAACAGTTCCCCTTTGAGGACCGCGATGTTGTTAACGACGCCGGTGGTGGGCACGAAGTCTTTGGAGTTCAGAACATCTTTCGCCCATTTCGAGAGCTTGAAGCCTTTCCTCTCGAGACGCGTGACCCACTGGGAGCCAGTAAGGCCTTCAGTGGGCGGTAGAGTGAAGTAAATCACGCCATCCTTTTCCGTCCAACACTTGGGTAGTTCGGATACCACTAGCTCGCCACGAAGAAAGCGTTCTGGTCCATCCTCGCCAGCTTGCTTTCTAATCAACTTAATAACTGCATTCAGTTGACCAGCCGTGTAATTGGCAGACGCAAATTCGGTATTCGTATTCATAACTCTATCTCCTTGCGCTTAATCGCGCATTGAGTTTTTCCTCTAATCCGAGGAGGAACTATGAGCCATAGTGGTCATAGCCAGAAAAGGCCTATTTCAAGCCTCTATTGGCTATGACCACTCACAAATCAGCATATCAAAGAACTTACACCAAGAGTATACACCTATAATGTATACTTGTCAATAGTCGTAAAAAATGGCTAAAAACAAGAACATGTTGCCACTCTATACATGAATACAAATCACGCCGTCAGTATCTCCGCCCCGCTTTTGGTGATGACAACAGTATGCTCGAAATGCGCGCTCGGCAAGCCATCTGCAGTGCGATAGGTGTAATCGTCATCATCCAAATAGACATCTTTGGTGCCGATATTGAATTGAGGTTCGATTGCTAGCACCATACCGGGCTTCAGAACGGGTCCTTTGTCGCCATCATCGTAATTCGGTATGCAAGGCTCTTCGTGTACGCTATAACCAACGCCATGTCCCCCCAAAAGCTCGATTACGCCAAATCCGTATCTCCTCCCCACCATCTCTATAGCCCTACTAATATCGCTCACTCTCTTCCCTCCTTTGGCTGCCTTTATCCCCGCCATCAAAGCTTCTTTGGTGGCAGCTATGAGCTTTTCTAATTCTGGAGCAACCTTCCCCACAGCAACAGTCACAGCAGAATCAGTGACCAGGCCTTTATGAGTCAGACCAAGATCGAGACTGACTATATCGCCTTCTTTGAGGATCTTCTCCCCTTCATTGGGAATGCCATGAACAACCTCATCGTTTATAGAAACGCAAAGCGCCGCTGGATAAGCGCGTCTGGCGCCACGAGGCTTGAAATTCAAGAAAGATGCCACATCCCCACGAGAATCGATCATCTCTCTAGCTTTATTCTCCAACTCGATCACAGGAAGACCAGGCTTCACCATAGCAGAGAGGACGCGCAGGATCTCCGCGTGGCGTCTGCCTCCTTCACGGAGAATAGCGATATCTTCTTTTGTTTTGATGGTGACCATGGTGGCTTATTCGCACGGCTATTTGGATAACCCGGTCATCTTGACGATATCATCATGTATCTCCTCGATCGCCCTCTCCCCATTCACATCATGAAAAGCATAATCAGGATTGCTCTTGTAATAATCGACCACCCTCATGACCTCAGTCTCGAACCAATCCAAGCGCGCTTTGATATCGTGTTTGGTATCGTCTTTGCGCTTGCGCTCCGTCATCCTCTCTTCAGACCATTTCCTGGAAACATTCACAAAGATGATATGCGGCTTGTGACGGCTATAAAATCTGAATGTGCTGTCTAGAATATAAGCTTCCTCGAATTTTCTGGGAGTGCCATCGATGATCAGATTGCAATTGTCGACCATATTCTCTATGAAAAAATTTGACCAGAGATTGACTGCCAAGAATTCAGGCTGCAGACCGCCTTCATTGTATATCTTCTTGGCGATCTCATGAGTATAGGTCGTGCCTTTTATGAATTCGCGGAAAATCTTGCCAGTCTCCACATGGACAATAGGCATATCGCCATGATCAGTCTCAAGGATTTTCTGGAGCAAGGCAGCTTGTGTGCCTTTGCCGCAGCCTGAACGGCCGATAAAGATATATGTTTGAGGAATCATGATAGGCATAGTTTGACATTGAAATGATGAGAATACAAGAGTCACCATTTCTAACAGATCGAATCGAATGTCAAAATCCAAAGCCCAAATGCCAAATCAAATCCAAAGCTCAAATATCAAAATACCGCATGTGCTGAATTTGGATTTTGAGCTTGATTTGAAATTTGGATTTTGAAATTTGAAATTTGGCGTTAGTACTCCCTCATCGCCACCTGAGCATCTATCTTCTTCAGGAGATCGAGGACCACGGAGACCACGATGAGGAGAGCTGTGCCGCCGACAGCCACGGTACGATCGCCGTTATTGAAAGCTTGGATTATGAGAGGCAAAACCGCGACAATACCGAGGAATACAGCGCCCACGAGAGTGATGCGGGTGACTATAGCAGCGAGATATTCCATTGTATGCTCTCCCGGACGGACTCCTGGGATGAAAGCGCCAGAGCGCTGAAGATTCTCGGATATCATCTTTGGATCGAAAGTCACAGCTGTATAGAAGTATGTGAAAGCGACTACCAGCAAGAAATACAGGCCTCCATAGATCCAGGGGTCATTCAAGAATCCTGTGAGCGCTATACCGTAAGAAGAGATGGTCGGATTGGACATATGCGCCATGAAATTGGTGATGATCTGCGGGAATAACAAGATAGAAAGGGCGAAGATTATAGGGATGACACCAGCCTGATTGAGGCGCAATGGCAGATACGTAGAAGCTCCGCCATAGACTTTGTTGCCACGGACCTGCTTAGCATACGTCACCGGTACCGAGCGTTCAGCTTCGGTCACATATACGACTGCTGCCACGACGATGACTGCAACGACCACGATAGCGATGTACATAGGGATAGCACCAGCTCCGCCTGCAAGGATCTTCTGATAGGCCTGTCCTGTGCTTGAAGGCAAGCGTGCGATGATACCGGCAAAAATGAGGAGAGATACGCCATTGCCGATGCCGAATTCAGATATGAGCTCGCCGAGCCACATCAGGAAGACTGATCCAGCCGAGACGACGACGGCATTAATAAGAAGAGAAGATGTCGTGAGATGAGGCAGGACGTTCTGAGACTGGAGGAGCATGATGAAACCGACCGCAGAGATGAATGCCAGCGGAACAGAGATGAGCCTAGAATATTGAGACAATTTCAAGCGCCCTGCATCTCCCTCTTCGTGCATCAAAGCCTTCCATTTCGGATACATCATGGTCAGAAGCTGGATCACGATCGAAGCCGTGATGAATGGACCCACGCCGAGCATCATGATAGAGAGATTGGACAATCCTCCTCCGGAAAAGATATTCAAAAAGCCGAAGAACTGGCTAGAAGACAGGAGTTTGGATAGATTGGCTAGATCGACTCCAGGGACTGGGATAGTAGAGAGCAGACGGAAAAGGACCAGCATCAATGCCGTAAATCCGATCCTCCTTCGAAGCACTGGATCTTTCAAAGCTCTTGCGAATTTTTCTAGAAAGTTTTGCATTTATGGTGAGCGAAGTCAAACCATTCTAAATACCGACACTTATACCTGCTTGGCTTTATTCTTCTTTGAATCGACGGAACCGCCCGCTTTCTCAATCTTGGCTTTGGCGGAACCAGAAATCAAGCATCCTGAAAATTTGAAGGCTTTGGTGAGCTCTCCGTCTCCAAGGATCTTGACCTTGGGATTGACTCCGGAATCGAGACCGACCAGGCCTTTTTGGATCAGAACCGTCGGGGTGATGGAATCGCCTACCAAGAACGATTCCTCGATGATCGAGAGATTGACTACGGCGTTCCTTGGCGCAAAAGATTTGTTGGAATTCTTGCCGCGTCCGCGCAGCTTTGGGAGCTTCTTGATGATATCCCTCCATTCAGGGCGGCGCTTGTTACCGGCACGAGCCGTTTGGCCTTTGCCACCGCGACCAGCAGTCTTGCCGCGCTTTCCGCCACGAGCGACGATCATGCGCTTTTTATTCTTGTTCAGCCTTTTGAGTTGATTGGTTTGCATGATAGTGAATTTCTTAATCCTTTTTTTGCATCAAAGCAGATCTTGGAACCTTTGATAGCCTGCTCAAAGCCAAGATAGCCGCACGAGCGATATTGATCTTATTCTTGGAACCAGACATGATCTTGGCACAGATATCCTTGATACCGGCCAATTCGATGACATTCCTAGCCGAGCTTCCGGCGACTATACCGCTGCCTCTTGCTGGAAAGATCTTGATATAAGCGCTGCTGTATTTGGCTTCGATGGCGTGAGGGATGGTCATCTTTGGAGAAAGAGGGACTTTGATCAGATGCTTCTTGGCTTCACGAGTAGCCTTTTCGATCGCCAAAGACGTGTCTATACCCTTTCCCAAACCGACACCAACGCGTCCTTTGCGGTCTCCAGCGACGACAGCGACACTGAAGCTATAGCGGCGTCCTCCGGCGGCCACGCGGGTCACACGGCGGATATCGATCATCTTTGAATCGAATTCTGGCTTGACGCGCTCTCTATTGTCTCCTCCGCGAGAACCTCCTTTGCCTCGAGCGTTCCTATTGCTACCAGCACCGCCACCCATGCCGGCTCCATGCCCGCCCTTGCGAGCAGAATCTCTCATACGCCTTCCCGGAGTGATCTTATTGACAGAAGCAACTGGTGCATTAGCGATCACGGCAGCAGCAGGAACAACCGTAACCGGCTCTGCAGCCTTGACACTGCCATCCATTATCGGCTTACCGTCATTATTGATTTTGATTTCTGAATCTTTCATAGTAAATGTGTGATAAATAAATTGCGATCTTAGAATTCGAGCCCTCCTTCCCTGGCGCCTTCAGCGATCAGTTTGACCTTTCCGGCATAGAGATAGCCTCCGCGATCGAAGACGACTTTCTTTATCTTGGCAGCTATGGCTTTCTTGGCGATACCTACACCAACCTCTCTAGCACGCTCAGTCGGGAGCTTGCCTTTTGCTTCTCTGGAATTGCAGGAAACTAGAGTGATACCCTTGTCATCGTCGATAAGCTGGGCATAGGTATATTTGTGAGACTTGAATATAGAAAGACGCGGTCTCTCGGCTGTTCCAGAGATCTTGGCCCTGACGCGCGCATGACGTCTTGCGAATTTCCTATTTTTTTCTTGTTTGGCGTTTTTCATGGTTTTATGCGGCCTTCTTACCCTGCTTCCTTCTGATGACTTCATCTGAATATCTGATACCCTTGCCCAGATATGGTTCAGGCTTCTTCATGGCACGGACCTTGGCGGCAAATTGACCAACAGACTCGCAATCGATGCCAGAAATAGTCACATTGTTCTTCTCGGTAGTCACCTTGATATCTGAAGGAATGGGAATGATGACAGGATGAGAGAATCCCAAGGCCATGACCAGATCAGTTCCTTTGACATCTGATTTGAAGCCTATGCCCTCTACGATGAGCTTCTTCTCATAAGTTTTGTTGACGCCAGCGATCATATTTTTGGCATGCGAAGCGTATGTGCCCCAAAGAGCCTTGGCTTGGATAGAAGTCCCAAGAAGGGCGAAAGTGACCGTGCCGTTCTCGATGATCACAGAAATATCGCTCTTGAAATTCTTCTTGAGCGTTCCCAAAGGGCCTTTGACAGTGAAGACGCCCTCAGAAAATGACACTTCTGTCTTTGGCGGGATAGCGATAGGTTTTTTTGCGATTCTTGACATATTATTACCAGATTTTAAATAGAACCTCTCCACCGACACCGAGCTTCTTGGCTTCATCACCAGTCAAAATGCCTTTTGGCGTTGAAAGGAAGACATTTCCGAATCCGCTCCTATATGAACGTATATCACGAGCCTTCTGATAGACGCGGCGAGATGATTTGGAAACGCGGTCGACTCCATGTATGCGAGGCTCGCTGCCGAAATAGACCAAGCCGAGGATGATCTCCCTCTTCTCTTTGTCTTTGACCACGGATGAGAGGAATCCCGCCTTCTTCAAGGCATGCGCGACATTCTCGGAGAATTTCGACTGGATGATCGTGACTGAAGGCTTGCCGACAAAGCTGGCATTCTTCAAGCGGATTATTAAGTCTGAGATTGGGTCTGTTACCATGTTATGAAAATATAATATGCATTACCACGATGATTTCTTGATGCCAGGGATCATGCCTTCATTGGCGAATTCGCGGAAACAGATGCGGCAGAGATCGAAATCCCTCATATAGCCATGCTTCCTTCCACAGCGGAAACAACGCCTGACTACGCGCGAAGCGAATTTCGGCTTTTTCTTGGATCTGGCTATGACTGCTTGTGTTGCCATGAATTTGATGCCTGCAAGAACGATCGATCTTAACAAAGAAAAGGAGATTGGTTAGCTTTTCGCTCTGTGGCGAACCTGCTTCCAATCATTTCCTCGCTAAATCATCGTTATCGGAGGTATTAGGATACTAGCAAATGGCGCGGTGGGAGTCAATGGCCTCCAGAGGCTAGACCTATATTTATATAATTTCGATAATCTCAATTTTACAACTATTTTCCAGGAATAAATTTCATGGAAATCGAATTGACACAATATCTAGTATTTTTGTCTGTTAAATGCTCTCCGACAAACAAATGTCCCAAATGCCCGCCACACTTTGCACAAGTTATTTCCACGCGCTGTCCATCAGCGTCCAAACTCTTATGAACAGAACCTGGTATTTCATCGTCAAAAGATGGCCATCCGCAATCGTGCTCAAATTTGTCTTTTGAATCATACAATGGCGCCTCGCATTGTCTGCAGACATAAACACCCGTTTCTTTGTTATTCACATACTCACCAGTAAACGGCGCCTCTGTGCCCTTACCTATAATCACTCTTTTTTCTTCTGATGTTAATTTCTTCATAGGATTTTTAATTTTTTACAAAAACATCCTCACGATCTTCAACTCCGTATAAGAATACGCCCCGCCGAGTATCCCCTTCACCGGCCCCAAGGGCCTCAAACCTCCCTCTTTGACTCCGACTTTATGAAAAGCCATGGCTATCTTCTTGAATTTAGTCACAGGAATGAGGTCTTTCAAAAAAGAGATATCCCATTTTGGATCCTTTTCCTTTATCTGATCGATGTGATTGATGATCGTATCGACTTCAAGCCCCCTCTTGGCCGCCACTTCTCGGAGAGACATGCCTGAATCGAATAGCTCTTTGGTCTGATCGATAGTAGGAATCTTCTTCGCCTTTGGCGTCTTCATCTTCTTCCCCCGCTTCGAATTCACAGCCTTCTCCTCTTCTGATGGATCTGGACCCAAAAATGCGTTTTGCTTTCTCTTCAATTCATCGCCTGAAAGGACCGAGAACTCAGCGCCTTGCTTGGCGGACAATTCACGGAAGTGACGGTTATATTGTAAGGCTTCGCCGTGGACTTCAAGAGCGGTCCGATTCAAACCTACCAAAGAAAGACCCGCCAAAGACCGCACGCGAGAAAGAGCCACATAGCCCATACCCTTTTCGAATGTTCTAGATAGATCAATGTGGGCAGCGTCCAGTGACATGCCTTGGCTCTTGTGAATAGTGATAGCCCAAGCCAGCCTTAATGGGTACTGTTCAAGCTCCGCCAAAACCTTGCCATTCTCTTCTATCATCCATACTTCCCTGATCGCATTGACCATCCCCCTCGAAGTACGAACTGTAATCGTTTCGTATCCGCAATCTTCTACTATTCCAAGAGTGCCATTGGCATATCCAAGCTCATAATTATTCTTCACGAACATCACCCGAGCGCCTTTTTTTAATCGCAAAACTTCCGGAGCCAAGCAGCTCTTCTTCAAGGTCTCAACGAGCTTACGATTACCGCTGCAATTCATGGTGTATTCGAGCATCGTCCCTGAAACTTTTCCGAGCTCGCGATCATTCTCGGAATCGACGTTCATGTTGTGAGAATAGAGCCTCGTCGAACCTACAGCCGGCCTTACCTTCGAAGAAGATGTTTCGACCATCCCCGCTTCTTGTGAAGCCTGGAACGATTCATTCAGTTCAGCATTCAAGCCATCATCCAACAGAATAGTCTCCTCTTCAAAGCTGCTCTCTATCTCCTGACCATCGATCTCTTCCGGAACTTGTGAAACAAATCGAGACCGCAACATGTTGATCGTTTCGGCAGACACTTTGTCGGCGCGCACTTCATTCAAGATCTTCAAATAATGAGGGTCATTCTGGCGATGCTGTTCTTCCAAATAACAGACCTTGAATTGTGCCTCCTTCCAAGCCTCTGAATGGTATGCGAACTGCGCGTCAGGCTCACCCATTCTTGCCACTGGAGGAAGCTGGAAGAAATCTCCGCAGACGATGATCTGCAAACCGCCAAAAGGAGCTTGCGAATTTCTGATCTTCTTTAAGACTCGGTTGATAAGATCCAGACGGAAATGATGGAGCATGGAGATCTCGTCGATTATCAGGACCTTGGCGGCGGCCACCTTCCTGCGGACATAATCTTTCTCGGCGATCTCCTCTATCTCCTGTTTCGTTAATGAATCGTTGATGCCTATTCCCGCCCATGAATGTATAGTCACACCACCCATGTGAGTGGCGGCAATGCCTGTAGAAGCTGTTATTCCGACGGGTATGTCTCTTTCCCGCAGGCACTTCAAATATTCGCGCAGCACGTATGTCTTGCCGCTTCCCGCCGCTCCCGTCAGGAACACATTCGCCCCCGTCTTCATGATGTCCAAAGCTTCCTTTTGAGTCATGGGGGTATTATAGAGGAAGAAAGCGGTTAATGGTACAAATAACGCCGATGTGATACATTGTGAAAGCCGTTCGAGTGAGCGGTAGAAAGGAAGGTCTCATGACAAAGACCCGACCATCCACCAAGAACGGGTAGGTGATGTTATCTAGAGATGCCTTCTGTTCGCAAGAACAGCCAGAGAAACTAGGGGGCATAAACTTCACCGGCCCCCGTCTGTCAACAATAGTTCTTTGGAATGGGAATGACTATCGTTCCCCATAAAAGGTATATCCAGCATCCTCGGCCGAATGTAGTATCGAGAGACGCTCCGCTCCCTTACCTGTGAGCTAGCGAATGAACCAGCTTGGCAACAAATGGTGGTGCCGTGACACGGAGATGAAAGGCAGTTCCGTTGAAGGTTCAAGTGTTTCAAGAGAGACTAGTAGGATAAAAACGAGGAAAACGATAGACCAAGGCTTGATAATAGACTTGGTGGGTAAGCCGACACCCTAGAAGAAGAGGTGCGCAAAATCTCAGTTGGCAATTTGGTTACGGGTGGCGGAGTCTGTACTTCGCCACCCTATTTATTTGTAGAACAACCCGCCTCTACAGCGGGTTGTTTTCCAGAATATAATCAAAAGACTATTTCTTCCCTTCCTCCTCCCTCTTCATAGGCATGCCAATATGCTCGAGAAATGCGGCAGTGACTTTCTTGTCATTTGAAGTGGTGACGATGGTGATGCCCATACCGAAGACGTCCTTGAGGTCCTCATCAGCAGTCTCTGGGAAGATAGTATGCTCCTTGATGCCCAAAGTATAGTTGCCCATATTGTCGATAGCGGTGCGAGTGAGGCCGCGGAAGTCTTTGGTGCGAGGAAGAGCGACATGGATGAGACGATCGAGGAAATCTGTCATCCTCTTGCCGCGAAGAGTGATCTGATATGCCAAAGGATCTCCGGTGCGGGTCTTGAATGTAGCGATAGCCTTCTTGGCTACACGGACCGCAGGCTTCTGCCCGGTGATCTTCATCAGGCGATCATTGATCAGCTCGATCTTCTTCTTGTCTTTGACCGATCCGAAACCGGTAGAGATGACGATCTTATTGAGATGAGGCGCTTGCATGGCATTCTTTAGTCCCAGCTTTTCTTTGAGAGCCTTGAATGAATCTTTATTCAGTTCTGATACGGTTTTATGGGTCATGATAGTATTTCGATCTTATTTTTTGACTGCTGCCTTCTTGGCCTTCTTGGGAGCGGCGACTGCTTCATCGGCCTTGACGACATTGGAGATATGGATGGGCATAGCCTTGTCCACTATCTGCCCCTTGGCACCCTGCTGGCGTGGGCGCTCATGATGCTTGACGACATTGACCCCCTCGACGAGGATCTTATCTTCACCAGGAAAAGCCTTGATGACCTTGGCTTTCTTGCCTTTGTCATCGCCTGCGATTATCTTGACTATGTCTCCCTTTTTTATATTCATGTCAGTATTGAAATTATACGATCTCCGCCGCTCTCGAGGCGATAGTCTTGAATCCTCTCTCGGCGATCTCGCGAGGTATAGGCCCGAATATGCGTCCGGCAATCGGCTCTTTCTTGCCCTTTTCTATAATAACCACGGCATTCTCGTCAAAACGCACATATGAACCATCCTTCCTCCTGGTCGGCTTCCTCTGGCGCACGACTACGGCTTGTAAGACATCTTTCTTCTTGACCGCTTTACGAGGCTCAGCCTTCTGTACTGAAAGGACGACGATATCGCCAAGCTCAGCATAGCGCTTCCTGGTCGCTCCGAGCACCTTGAAGATGCGTCCGACCTTGGCTCCGGAATTATCTGCGATGGTTACGATTGTTCGTGGTTGTATCATAGTAGTTAAAATTTCAAAGCCCAAAATCCAAATGTCAAATCAAATCCAAAGCCCAAATGACAAAACCCAGACAATCGGTTTAATTTGATATTTGGATTTTGGATTTGATTTGACATTTGAGCTTTGGATTTTGAAATTCTTCGCGTTATGCGATGACCTTAAAGGCTTTATTCTTGGATATCGGCCTGCAACCCTCTATGGTAGCCTTGTCGCCGATCTTCTTGGTATTGCCTGTATCTTGAGCCATGAGCTTTGTCTTAAGCTTCATGAATTTCTGATATTTCTTGTGCTTCACGTAGCGCTCGACCAAGACGACAGCTGTGTCCTTCATCTTGTCAGACGTCACAATACCATTGAATGTCTGGTGATTGACGGTCTTTGTCTTGATTGTTGCTGTGTTTGCCATGTGGTTGGTGATATTACTTTAGTTCCATGAATTTGTCCAGAAAGTCCTCTACTTCGCAGATAAGGCAGTCATGGCTGTCATTATCCTAGCGATGTCTTTGTTGATCATCCTGCCCTCTTTGACATTCTTGGACTTTGAACCAGCCGCTCCGAAGCGGAAGACTCGCAAAGCCTCGCGCTTCTCCCCAAGCATCTTGGCCAGATCGGCGATAGTTTTATTTGCAAAATCATTCATTTTCATAGTGGTAGGTATATATTCTTTCATTAAATGCGGCTGACTATCCTCGTCTTCATGGGGAGCTTGGTCCCAGCCTTGCGCAAAGCTTCATTGGCGACAGTAGCTTCGATACCGTCGATCTCAAAGAGTATGCGTCCAGGCTTGACCTCGGCAACATAGCCCTGAGGATCGCCCTTGCCCTTTCCCATCTTGACCTCGGCCGGCTTCTGCGTGAAAGGCATATCAGGGAAGACGCGGATCCAGACTTTGCCAGACTTGGTAGCGTAGCGGGTCATGACCTTACGAGCGGATTCTATCTGATTGGAAGTGACGCGGGCATACTTCATGGCCTTGAGGCCGAATGAGCCGAAAGCCAAATCTACTCCGCGGGTCTCATTCTTGGCAGCCTCCTTCACGGGATTCTTGCGCTTGGTGAAACATTTTCGATGCTTTACTTTCTTGGGGAATAACATGGTAGTAGTTTATTTAACCTGATCCTTCTTGAAGATATCGCCCTTATAGATCCACACCTTGATGCCGATATCTCCGTAGGTCATATGAGCTTTCTCCCTGATGAAATCGATATCCGCACGCAAAGTCTGCAGAGGAATACGGCCTTTCTTGAGCTCTTCTGTGCGGGCGATCTCCGCTCCTCCCAAACGGCCACCGAGACGGATGCGGATACCCAGGACTTCCTTGTGAGCCATGACTTTCTCGATCGTCTGCTTCATGACGCGACGGAAAGGCAAGCGCTTCTCGAGTGATTCTGCGATCATCATAGCAGTGATAGCGGCATTGGCTTCAGGATTGCGGACTTCTTCTATATCGAGCTTGAGCTCCTGCTCTCCCAGATTGACCTTGTGCTTGTGGAGCAGTGCGAGGATCTTGGCGCGGAGCTTGACTATGCCGTCGCCAGACTTGCCGATGATCATACCAGGGCGAGATGTCTTGACGATCACTCTCCAAGCCTTCTGCGTCCTCTCTATATCGACTCCGCCCACATAGAACGATCGGAGTTCCTTCTGGAGATACTCGCGAATGACTATATCCCCCCTCAAAGCGTCTCTATAAACTTTGTCCATGCCAAACCAGCGGCTCTTCCAGTCGCGGATGATCCCAAGTCTGTGTGAATATGGATGTACGGTGTGTGACATAGTATTAAATGCAAAACTCAAAATTCAAAATGCAAAACTTAAGCTCAAAGTTCGAAACTTCGTAGATCGCGTTACTTTTGAGTTTTGAGTTTAAGTTTTGCATTTTGCGTTTTGACTTTTGAGTTACTATTTTTTTATTGACTTTCCCTTCTTGCTAACCACCACCGGCGCTAAGGTAATAAGAACATGACTCGTCCTCTTCTTGATAGGATGAGCAGAACCATGCGATACAGGCATGCTCCTCTTCAAAATGAATCCCTGATCGACGCGGATCTCTTTTACAAAAAGAAGGTCTTTGTCGAGCTTGGCATTATTGACGGCATTGGCGATAGCAGAATCAAGGAGGGTATGGATAGGATGTCTAGCTTTCATATCGGCATTATCGAGGATGTTCTTGGCATCCAGTACATTCTTGCCACGGATCATATCAGCGACAACGCGGACCTTGCGAGGCGATATTCGGTAATTTTTGAGGGAAGCGTTGATCATATGAGTATGATTATTTCTTGGCAGCCACGGTAGTAGCAGCTTCCTTGGCGGACTTGGCAGCAGTCATCTCGGCTTCCTTGGCTTTCATTTCGATCTCTTTCTGCATCTTGCCTCCATGACGAGTGAATTTGCGTGAAGAAGAAAATTCACCGAGACGATGTCCTACCATGTCTTCGGTGACGAATACGTCGATATGTATCTTGCCGTTATGGACTCCAAAGGTAAAACCTACCATTTCCGGGGAGATCTGAGAGCGGCGAGCCCAAGTCTTGATCGTAGGCAAAGAGCCCGGCTTCTTGCCGGCGATCTTCTTCAGAAGATTTTCATCCACGTATGGGCCTTTATTGAGTGATCGTGACATTTGTTTTGGGTCTATCGCGCAATAGCGTAGTAGCAGAATAAAAGAAGCTCGATAGAGCTTCCTAGCATACTAACAAAGCCTTATTTTTAAGTCAAATGCTAGGCCGTTTTTCTCCCTGCTCCACCCTGCTAGACAGATGATATTTATACTCTTTTCTAGAGATTAATCAAGCTTCGAACCCGAGTCGGTGACTGTATCGCCTTATCGCCAAAGCCGAATTTAGCAAGACACCTATGGCGGTAGTTTCCCCTTTCGTTTTGGCGATAAGGCGATACAGTCACCGACTAGCATGTAAACCGTTCAAACATGAATCTTGAACAAACACTTTTGACCATGAAAAAAGGGCCCCCATACTGGCGGGCCCCCTTGAACGGATTGACTTGTTTTCGCTTGAACTGCTCCGTTTAGCAGATCAAGTATTCCCGACGACTTGCTGAAAACGATCTCCCCAGTTCGTTACGCCTTGGCGCTCTGGAACTGAATCAGGCCGCTTTTGCGCGACCGAGGGTAAATCGAATGTCTCGGCCAAAGCATCCTGCCAGTTTCGGACAGGAGCTTGGATTTCCGGGACAGTCACTTCGTCGGCTTGAGAAGCGGCGTCGTGAGTCTCGACCTCGACGACCTCCTGTGCATTCATCCTGATCCCCCGCTCATCGCACCACTCTCTTACGAGATCGTAACAGAACGCTCGTTTGATCATGTCAACAATGTGACGGAGCGCCGTCCTCGTAGGACGAGCCGCATGGGTGTCACTCCCGTTGAAGATCGATCTTCCCTTGAAAAAGTACCAGTTCCCGACCTGGTAATGATTTCCGACGCAGCCAAGACCTTGCCAATCAGCATTGCATCGATCGCCTTCCTCCGTCTCGGTAAAACGGAGCATCCGGACAAGGTTTTCCATTTTAGCCCGAAACCTGTCCGCTGTCAGGATCTGACAGTTGCCGGAAGATTGTCGGACAAGAACGATTTCCATCCCGAGCGAGCGCGCCGCTTTCGACGCTGCCGGACTGTCCGTTTGACAGACGACCAGCTTGACATACTCACGTCTTCCGCAATAGTTGACCGGGATAGAGATGGGGTCGATTTTGGCGATCATGGCTCGAACTTTTTGGAATTCGATCTGATCCTTGAGAAGCAGATCGAGAGCAAACATCACCCAATCGATGGTGTCCTTGAGAGCGGCTGTCCGGCAGAGGCATTCGACGATATGCGCCATCTCAATGACACACTCGTCTTTCAGCTCCATGCTCTTCTCGACGTATTGTCCCAACACTCCAAAAGCATCAGGATTGCCTTCACACAGATCTTCGCCCACTTGGTCGAAGATCTGCTGGAGAGTGAGCTCGCTGGGAGCTTTCTCAGGATGATCTCTTTCACAGATCATCACCGCCGATATAGCTGTCAGTGCCCAGTTGAACACCGTCCCGTCCTCGTTATCATGATGATGCCGGTGACCAGCTTTGATAAGGTCGGCGAGCCGATGCGGCAAGCACTTCTTGCCAGTATCACAGGCCAAAACCTCGGTCAGAAGGCGCGATAAATACGGAAGATCCGCGACTTCGAGATATCCTGCAACCAAGGTCGCACAGCACTCGTTGTCCATACGCTCCTCATCACACCCGAATAGGTGCTCGTTGAAGCGCCGGTCGCGTCCGATTCCGAGATCGACATCACCGTTTCTATCTGCCTCATCCTGTGTCTCACAGGGATCATCGGCCAAATACACGATCGTGGCATCTTGCACTCCAGGGAAATATTCTTCCCCGAACATGCGGACTAATGCATAAGCCACCACCTCATCTTGGTGAAAATTCCTATGTACCCTCACTTGTCTGGTGACGATGGCTTTCCTGGTTTCCGTAACTGTTCTTTTCACTTTTACCCTCTCACTTTCTGGGCCTATAGGCCCTACTAGCTTTATCCGTATAGCCGTCAGTCCCTAATCTTTCAAAGAACCTCCAGCTAACCTCGATTATAGCATACGAGATGCCTATATGTCAAATATAGATTCGGGGAATCAAAATCACCAAAAGGCGTTGCTGTATAGCGCTAAAAAGCCGCCTTACCTTAGTAATGCTTATGTCCCACTATGGACAAGACAAAATGTTCAAGAAGGGATTTGACCTTTTTAATGAAAGTATCGAACATGGCTATATTTTAGCGCGCAATCGAGAACAATAAAAGCGAGATTACAGGATAGTCTTCTTCTTGCCCACCTGTCTCCTGGAGACAACGAAAACGTTGGAGTATTTCTTAGGGGTACGAGTCTTCTGGCCCTTGCCTGCAGGCTTACCCCAACGAGT
>CAIKAN010000089.1 GCA_903825415.1 uncultured bacterium | reverse complement strand
CCTACTTCCCTCCACCAATCCACCGAATGGCCGCGGTCATGATTCCCCAAAATGAGGACTTTGTGGCCAGGGAGGTTTTGCATGACATTTTGGATTCTTTCCTTGGACCACTTAAAGAACACATCGCCAAGGTGAATGAGAGTGTCATCGCCTTTGACCGTTTCTCGCCAATTGCGCAGAATCGTTTTATCCATTTTTTCCACATCAGGATTACCTCCCGCATCGAGGAACGGGCGGTTGCAATACCTGATGATGTTTTCGTGCCCAATATGTGTATCGGACCAGATGTAAGTATCTGCCATTTTTATTCCTTTCTCATTTTCAGGGTGCCACATTTTGGACACTCCAGCATATTCCTGCTAATAGGGAGATCGAGATAATGCTCTTCGAAATCTTCATCGCCTTCTACGACGACTGTTTCGCATATCTTATTGGTCGCGGTGATATCGACAGTATATCGATAGCCACAGAGACAAGAGATCGTATCATACTCGTGTTTCGAATTGGGAACGAACGTCTTCTTGGCCATGTCAAGCCTCCTAACGAATTAGAACCCTCGACCTTTACGACTTGCTTGCCAAAGCTTCATTGCGTGCGCGGTTTCTTTATTGATAAGGTCCCATACTTCTTCAGCGTGAACTCTCTCACCATGCTCCATCTTTTCCTTAGAGCGTTCTTGGTCAGGAGAGAGATACGGATATAACCAAAAGCCATGACCATAGTCATGGAAAAACTGGACGATATAGTCTGGAAGGTAAAAGACGTCGTAGTCCGAATAGAATCCCCCGAAGCCACGCTCATCTTGCGGGTAATTCGCCCATCGAGCCTTGTCTTCATACCCATGAGGATTTGATCTCTTGGCCTCTACGAAATGAGATAGGCCGAAATCGTACTCATGGATGGACCCATTATGAATCCAGTAGAAATCATCAGGAAGTCCTTCAATGAATGCATTGATTTCGTCTGCGCGCTTAGTTTGTCCTTCTACTACCGAATGAACGGATAGTTCGAGGATGCAATCGACGGCATTGGGCGGGGCTTCATCGAGAGGCTTGTAGTATTTTGACCATTCTTCTATTTCAGAAGAAGTCATCGGGCCAACAGGTTCATGCATGTATAATTAGTAAAATAGGGTACCCCAGAGTTGAACTGGAATCTTCGGCTTGAAAGGCCAACGTTGCTACCGTTAAACTACTACCCCGTGAAACGAGCCGTGCTGGAGTTGAACCAACTTCCTCCGGTTAACAGCCGGAACCCTTACCGAGACGGGCCTACGACTCATACTTTAACTAAACTATTTATATCAGGAAATTCTTTCAGAAGCTCCTTCAACTGAACTCCTTTCAAAATTCTTAAAGTTAATTCTTTTGGAAATTGAGACCACTTTGCCCGATCTTTTTCTGTCTCATACCCTTTAATTTCTATATATTCAGATTCTATCGGCAAATAGAAATCTGGGGTATAGAATCTTATTTTTCCTTCGAACCGGTACGCGAATCGATGTTTGCACCTTTCCCATTTTGTACCTTTTTGATCCAGATACATGGCATAGGCTAATTCCCATTTGCCGTGAAGGTCCTCGTCTCTATAAGAATAATGCATACGCTTTGCTAAGCTAGTATGCCATTCCCCTTTCAAGGATTTTTCTAAGGCTGTTTGAGAAATCTTGTTGCGACAAGATTCATTAAACATAGGGTTATGATTCAGCGCCCGCTCTCGAAGAGACGCTAATGTCTCATCAGAAAAAACGGGTTTAGGAAGTCCTAATTTTTCAGCAAAAGTATATTGATTTGTTCCTCGACCCTTTCGGGCATGCATTGCATCATACCAAGCTTGTGTTTTACTCATACTTAATTAGTAGAGCGCTTGGCTGCAAGTTCGGGGCAGATTCGCTCTAACTATTTTCCTCTTCGTCGAAATTGTCTTCCGGTTCTCCGTTGCCTTCCTCTTCGAGGCGCTCTTCAGCTT
>CAIKAN010000088.1 GCA_903825415.1 uncultured bacterium | reverse complement strand
GGATACATTAACATGGCTATTACCATATTGCAATAATTCATGGCCAGAATATATGAACAAATATTGCTTGCCTTTTATGGCTCAAAACAAGTAGTATTCAATCAGACTAAGGGAATAACTCCCATAGCAAACACGGCCATCGCCGTGCGCACATTGAAAGGCAGTGTCTATGAACGAAACAACCCCAACATCAATACTAGGGAGATCAGTCGCCGCACCACCAGCCTGTGAGGGAAAGACAAAAAAGATCTTCAACGTGGTCGATGCCCCCAACCAGGTGTATATCATCTCCAAGGATGACCTCACCGCAGGTGATGGTGATAAGCAGGAGATCATCACAGGCAAGGCTGAGCTGGCCAATAGAACAACCTGCAACAGCTTCAACTTACTGAGAGCCTGCGGCATACCGGTCGCTTTCGAGAGCCAGATCGTGAATCAGCCTGCTGATGTTCCAGACTGGACAATGCACGGATTCATCGCACCGAAGTGTAAGATGGTCGACTTGGAGGTGGTCGTGCGCCGCGAAGCAGACGGCTCATTCCTGGAACGTTTTCCTCACATCGTGAAGCGGGAACGATTTCCGAGGCTCCGTGTCGAATTCTTCGCCAAGACCAAGGATCGGAAATGGAGAGGTAAGGACATTCCCATGGATGACCCCCTCATCGTCGTCACAGAAACTAATGTGGAATTCTACCTACCCCACTTCACCAAGGCACAGCGGAAACTCCGTGACTCAGACGGCACCGTCAATTTCCTGATCGGCCAAAAGCCGTTCATGACTGTGTCAAAAGAGGAGTTCTTCGGCGATTCTGGCATTGAAGCTATGATGCCGGAGATGGAAAAGATCGCCCGCAGGACTTTCTTGATCCTCGAAAAAGCTTGGCAGCTCCTCAGGAAGACAATGGGCGACTTCAAAGTCGAGTTCGGCATCGACCCCGATGGTCGACTGAGGTTGGCCGACGTGCTCGACAATGATTCCTGGAGGCTTCGCGATGCGGCAGGCAATTATATCTGCAAACAGCTCTTCCGCAATGATGGGGCTATGAACACCGTGACTGCCAACTTCCGTCTTGTTGCCGATTTGACGGGACAGTTCTCGATCCCTTCTCAGAGCCTGATCTTATGGCGCGGGTCGGAAAAGGACGACATATCCCCTCTGACGAAGAGTGTGGACGAGCTCGTTGGCGGATCGCTAGTCACCGCGATCGAAGTGACTTGTTCCATGCATAAACAATCCGTTCGAGGCCTACAGATCCTCAGCGAAACCGTTCAGAAACATCCGGACGCGGTCATCATCGACTTTATCGGGATGAGCAATGGCGCGGGACCGACCTTGTCAGCCAACACTTCGGTCCCTGTCATCAACGTGCCAGCAGACTTCAAGGGGTTCCCAGACGATATCTGGTCCTCGCTACGCCTTCCGAGCGGCGTGCCCGCAATGACTGTGCTGTCTCCGGCCAATGCGGTCTTGGCAGCGCTTCAGATCTTGGGTATGCGCAATCCCGGCATCTATGCCGCTCTGCAGTACGCACAGGAAGAACGTCTGGCCTGCAATTAAGCTCGCCTTCGCTTCCATATTCCGGAAGGGTCCCCACCCTTCCGGTTTTTTATTGCTAATAATCTATCCCCGCCACCAGTTTGAACAACCACGGAATGATAGGCTCTATTATCTGCCAGATGAACAGCACCACTATCAATAAGAATACCAGAGCATATCTTTCCAAGAACATCCTGGTCTTGCCATACTGATTGGGCATCAAAGAAAGGAGAAGCTTCGAGCCATCGAGAGGCGGGAAAGGGATGAGATTGAAGATCGCTAGCATGATATTGATGATGATTATGATCTTGAAGACCACGATCGCAGAAACTAGGCCGGCAGAGAGATTCTCGATGCCGACATTGGCGATGATGACCCGGATGAGGATACCGAAGATGAGAGCGATACCGATATTCGAGAGAGGGCCGGCTGCAGCGATGAGGAATTCGCCTTGGCGCCTATTCTTGAGATTGTACGGATTGAAAGGAACCGGCTTGGCCCAGCCGAATGTGAAGCCTGCCATCGAAGTAAAGATAGGCACGATGATCGAGCCCCATAGCTCTATATGTTTGAGCGGATTGAGAGTCAAACGGCCTTGGTGTCTAGCGGTGGGATCACCCAGGAAATCAGCCATATAGCCATGGGACAATTCATGGAGAATGACGGAGATGATCAGGATAATGAATGATATGATTGTCAACATAGCTGCGGTATTGATAGGTTGTATTTACGTGAATTTTCAATTTTCAAATTCCAATTTTCAATCAATTATCAATGAATCAATTTCCAATTGAAAATTTTGAAATTGTAAATTGATTGAAAATTGGAATTTGAAAATTGAAAATCCATGTGGATATAATCTCGAAAATTTGTAATTTCTTATAACCTATGATAGCATACCCTTTACTTAAACCCATGGCCAAAGTCTGCGACATCACAAAGAAAGGATCACTGAACGGCGGAAGATATTCCAACCGCACTCGTGCTACGCAATTCAATCCTTGCGGCGCCATCAGACGCTATCCGAATCTCCAGAAAAAGACCATCTTTGTCCCAGAGCTCAAAAAGAGCATCACCTTGAACGTCTCTACCAAAGGCCTCCGCACCATCTCCAAGAAAGGCGCTTTCCTTGCTCTCAAGGATGCAGGGCTTATTTAGGTAGGACACAAACGCTTGGCGCATTTCTTCGTTGCTTCGTTCGTTTGCTCCCGCACTGTATTTACAATACAGTTTGGTCGCAAGCCTCACTCGCGCCTCGAACTGTATCCAAGCGTTTGTGTCCTACTGACCGAAAAACTGTAGCTTTTCTCCATCAGAGACGATCTTCACCACTCCCTTTTCCCTCACATTATATCGGTCGCTATCCATGATCCAGTAGAAAGGATCTATTTTTTTGTCTTTTGATGATACACTCTCCGACTTAGACGGTCTTGAAACTGCCGTTAGGCTCTTTGAATAGATCAAATAATGAGAGTGCGTATCATCGGCCAATTCCTTGGAAATACTATCAGATGTAGGATTGAACGAGACGATGAGAACTGATGTATTCCCTATTTTTCTTGAAGCGATGTCTTTTTGGATCTTAGTCGAAGCATTTCCTATCAAAAGAAAAGGTTTATTTCCATAAGCTATTCTCATAATGAGCTGCGGCGAGCTAGCCTTCGAATACTGAAAAGATCCCTGAGGGACCGGGAAGAGGAAACTAATCGATACAGGCCTCTTATTGTCGACACTGCCATCATCGATAATAATCGAGTCGGCGATTCCGTCGTTTCCAAAAGCTGTTGATGAGGCTGAATCTTTCCTGGAGGTCGGACCTCCCGGCAAGGTTGACCCTTGGTAATCTATCTTAATCGCCTTTCTCTGTGCCGTATCAAGCAATGAATCATAGGCGCCGCCTGTGGTGCTGGCCAAGTTTAGCGATTGAAGGGATATCGCTGGCACAATCAGATTTTCAACCTTATATCTTTCCAAGATATCCACGAGTCCGGATACATTCTTATCATCTGTATCTGTCGATATGATGGTATCTATTCTCCTTGAATAAAATGGCAGGATCTTCGTTATGACCCTGACTATATCTGAATTAGGCCCACCATCGATCAATACCCGTTTATCATTCGGTGTGCGAATGAAGATGGCTTGGCTGCCTTTCAACTGAATCACCCACATCTCTAAGATTTTCGGCCGACTTTCTTGGATCCAAATATATGCAACGGCACAAAGAAGCACAATTAAAACAGCCGTGGTCACCTTAAACGTTTTTGACTTGAATAACTTATGCATTTATTTCTGGAGGTCGGACCTCCAGAAAAGACTCTATCAAACCGTTATGAAAAAACGCTGAATTTCTGATAAAAAAGGGATAAATTCATTCCGAAGGTCGGACCTTCGTCAAAACGGCGGCTAACCTTGGCGAAGGTCGGACCTTCGCCAATTTCTTCTGCGCCTTAATTCCTTGAAATGTCGTATAATCATTAGGACTTAATAAATAATCCCTAATAACCATGAAAACATTCACTGCAAAGACTTTTAATATACCGGCGCTTAAGGGTATCTCAACAAAGAATATCGAGGAGCATTTGAAGCTGTACGCAGGTTATGTGAAAAACACCAATCTGGTAATCGAAAAGAGCCAGGAATTGATGAAGGACTCGGAAAAGAATGCTTATCTGCTTGGCGAATTAGCCAGACGCTTCAGCTTTGAATTCAATGGAATGAGAAACCATGAAGCATATTTCTCTTCTCTTGAAGGAGGTTCGAAGTCTCTGATCGATTCAAGCCCTCTAAAGAAGGCTATTGTAGGCGAATTTGGTTCCTTCGACGAATGGCTGGTCAGCTTTAAAGCTTTGGCCATGACGCGCGGAATAGGCTGGGCCATGCTCTACTATGATCCGCAGGATAAAAGGCTCTTCATGTCCTGGGTAGATGAACAGCATCTCGGTCAATTAACAGAATGTGCGAAGATATTGGCTTTGGATATGTGGGAGCATTCCTATGTGGCAGACTATCAGCCTTCTGGAAAGAAAGCTTATGTAGAAGATTTTTTTGCTAATTTGAACTGGGAGGTGGTGGAGGAGAATTATGAAAGGGCGATTTCCTAAACGATCGCCATCCATAGAACACTACGAAAAATATTACGTAGAACGCCACCACGAACCAGAACGAGAACTGTGGAACATTCACGGCCGCGAATGGGATTCTGGCGAAATGTTCGACCATGAATAGTTCGTAGGCTAATAATAGATGTGTCGCCCAGCCGGCGATCTGCGATAAGCTGAATGAAACGAATCCTAATGCGCCAGTTACGAATACGGCGAGCATTGTTGCTGGAATCAGGGGTAGGACCAAGATATTAACAACGACCCCGATGATGGAGAGCTTCCCCATCATGTAAAGGATGTATGGCGAGACGAAGATCTGCGTGGCGAATGTGGAAGCGACTATGCCGCGCAGGCCGAATTTTTCAGGAATACGAGTTAAGCGCTTCTCTATAGGACTGGCCAATAAGATGAGACCGAGAGTCGCTAGAAATGAAAGCTGGAATGAAGGATCGTGCAAGAGGATCATGGGGCTTTGAATAAGCATGAGCAGAGCTGCGAAAGCTAAGGCTCGAACGACATTATAATCTCGACGAATTAGGTCGGCTGAAAGAGCCACTCCAGCCATGAAACAGGAGCGAATGACTGTAGCGCCTCCACCAACTAAGATGCCAAATAAGGCGATCCCTATTCCGCCTATGATTATCCCCCATACTCTTGGAAGAAATGAAAGCATGCGGCGTAATGCGTCTGCAACGATCGTTATGTTAAATCCAGACAACACAACGATATGAATAAGGCCAACCGTCCGAAAATCATCCAATAAGTCTTTGCCCAAAGCACTCTTCTCCCCTACTACCAAGCCAGCCGCCAAAGCGGAATGAGGCTCACCTAATGTTCTATTTAAATTAGCCACAAAACCGAGCTTTAACTTATACAAAAAAGAAGTGACGCTATCGCTGATATTGGAAATTGAAAAACTGGCCATTGATTCAATATCGTGAACTGAAACGACGGCGCTTTTGATCTCATAGTAGATATCGTCTTTTGCCAGATAACCCTTGAAGTCGAATGATCGGCCACTGCCGCTCTTGAAATTGAATGGTTGGTTGATCTTTCCAGAGAAATCGACCATTGTCCCGTATGAATATACCGGATAAAGCTTGGTCTTCATTCTTATTTGAATATCATTTGGACAACCAGTTAAGCCTTTTGATTCGCCAACAGACATCCTCTCCACTTGTACGACTAATATTTGACCAGTATTCGTCCGCGTCGGTTCTTCAGAGACGATGCCCGTACCATTCACATTGCTTTTAAGACATGAGCCGATATCCGGCGGCTTTACATTCAAGGAAAAGACTAACCGTATCAGAGCTACGGCTATTAGAATAGACCAGAAAATATATATCCTTCTCTTCACAGAAAAGAATCATATGCTTTCGAAATGAAAAAACGCTGAATTTCTGATAAAAAAAGGATAAAATTTAGAAAGCACGCAAGTACGCAAGCGGACACAGCGAAGTGAGGTATCTTCCGCGCTCTGCGGGGTCATTTCCTCGCACTCCGCATTTTCACAAAGACAAAGGCCTCTCGGACATGCACGGCCTTTGTCTTTGGAAAATGCCGGTCGTGCCAGGAATTGACTCGTCCTCGAACTTGGAAAATACCTCACTTCGCTGTGCCCGCTTGCGCCTTGCGAACTTATATCTAATTAAATGGTCTCGAATTCCTGAATGACCCTCTTCTCATCATCGTCATCCAAAGATTTCTTATACCTCGCGCCTTTGACGCCTTTCACCCTTTTCTCGCATTCAGCCCAAGAGTAATGGACCTTGATGATGCCGCCGACTGAGCTGACATATGAATGGGCTTGGGCGCGCGACCTAGAGGAAGAGCTTTTCTTGGCAGAGAGCATTTCTTCATCATGAGATATCTCAAGGATCTTTGGCAAATCATAATCAGACAATGGCCCCTTATACAGCCTTATGGGCATATCATCGGCCATATCGGTAGCGATATGGTCACACCTATCATTGCCTAAGATTCCGGCGTGACCGTCGACACGCTTCCATTCTATCTGCTTGCCTCTAGCATTCTTTTCAAGCTCCATCCAAAGATCTTTGTTGAGGACATCATCTTTAGTTTTAGTCTTCCAGCCATTCCTTTTCCAGCCATGGACCCATTTGGTTATACCGTTCACTACATAAGAAGAATCGGTATGGATGGTTATAAGGTCGTCTCCCTTAACCTTTCCAAGGGCCTCACAGGCCGCGCTCAATTCCATCCTATTATTGGTCGTATGGTCTTCTCGTCCACCAAGCTCGATGACTTGGATCTTGCCTCCAGGCTTCACATTGCCGTCTTTATTATGCAAAAGGTCTTGAATTATCACAGCGCCCCAGCCGCCAGGGCCGGGATTCCCTCGAGAAGAGCCGTCTGTGAATATTGTTGTCATGATTTATGTATTCTTATTATTACTTTTTATAACCTCCACCACCCTCAACCTCAATTCTGCCCTGCCCCGGAACATAGACTTCTCCAAATGCGCTATCAAATCTATCATATCACCATTCTTCAAAGATTTGGCCCATTCGCTTTCGCCGCCAAAGAAGGAGATTGCCGAGACTTTGCCTCCATTGTTCTTCTTGAATACAAGCTCAACATGATCTTTTGCTTTACCGAAATTGCGGATTTCTGTCACAACGATATCCTTAAAAAGAAAAACCGGCTTGGGATTACCTGTACCAAAGGGTGCGAGTTTATTTATATCGTCGAATAATGCATAGCTGACATCATCCAAAGAAAGCTCCAAATCTATTTGGTCATCTGAAGAGCTCTTATCTTTCAATTCATCACCGGTACCACAAAGGAGAGGGTCGATTAAGTTCGAATCGATGCCACCTGAACCACTCGAATCGTTGCTTCTCTTTTGAGCATCGTTAAGGTTTTGCTCAAGAAAATGGATCTGATCGTTATGAACGGCGAAGCCTCCTGAATGCTTGTGCCCACCGAATTGGGTGAAGGTCTGAACTGGAGCAGCACGCATCAACTGGACGATATTGGTCCTGCCTTCCGAGCGGCATGAGCCTTTGATGGCATTATCGCCATCTCTTCCCCAGAGGAATACGGGACGGTCGAATTCTTCGGCGCAGGTATTGGCCACTAAACCGAGAAGAGACGGGCGCCATTCAGGATTTCCCAGGACCAGAACGCCAGGAAAGGATTTTGAATCCTGACCATGCCTTTTGTGAAGAACCTTCTTCACTTCCTTGACCAGAGAAGCAACAACGCCTTTTCTTTCAGTATTTATCTTATCGAGATGCTCAGCGCTCTTATCGGCATCCTCATCATTATCGGCGATCAATAAGTTGAAAGCGTCCATGGGCACACCCATTCTAGAAGCGGCATTGATCCTAGGTGTGATCATGAAGGCGATGTCGTCTTCATTGAGATGGCTTTGTGAGATATTCAACTTGGCCAGAAGCCGTCGAATGCCTTTACGCGGGCTTTTCCGTAGAACATTCAAGCCATAATAGCTGAAGACTCTATTCTCGCCAGTGAGCGGCACCATATCAGATAAAGTGGCAATACCGACCAGATCTAGTAGCCATTTTTCCATCCCCTCCTTGAGTCCGAACCTATTCTTGGCGAGAATGGCTTGAATGAACTTATAAGCCACGCCTGTGCCGCAAATATTCTTGTCAGGATACGGACAATCGGCTTGTTTATGATCGATGATAGCAAAAGCCTCCGGTAATTGACCCGGTGGTTCATGATGATCAGTGATGATGACGGTCATTCCCTTCCCATTCGCATGCTTAACCGCATCAAAATCAGCGATACCGCAATCGATCGTTATCAATAGCTTCACGCCACCACTCGCTAACTCATCAACAGCTTCTTTATTCAAACCAAAGCCTTCATTGTGGCGATGAGGTATATAGACGATGAAATTTGAATAGCCGATCCGCTTCAGGAAATCATGGAACATGGCAGCGCCAGGGATGCCATCGGCGTCATAGTCTGAATAGATGGCTATCTTTTCATTGTTTGTTACGGCTTGAATGAACCTCACCGCAGCTTTATCGGCATCTTTTAATAAGGAAGGGTTCAGATTATCGCTTTCGTATTCGGGCGAAATGAATCTCTTGGAGTCTTTCTCATTTGAAACACCTCTATGAAACAAAAGATGGGCTACGGTATCGGAAATGCCGGCATAATTAAGTCTTTGGTCGGGGGTGAGCTGTTTGCGGATCTTATAATTCATGGAAAGGAGTATAACATGCGGTCGCGGTCGCTCACATTGCGCCCTCCTTCTCGCTCAACCTGTTCGAGCAGCCAGGAATTGTTAACTTTTTTGGCGTCTCCTGCCATGACCACGCCAAAAAAGCTTACAAATTCCTAGGCGCGAGTCTTGAGCGAGAAGGAGGGCGCAATGTGAGCGACCGCGACCGCATTTATGCAACTCTACTTAGAAATCTGTCGTATTAAAATAGCAAACATTATTATTTACTTTAAGAAACATGCCTAATACCAGTCCCATTGTGAGTTCCATGGAATGGAGATACGCCACCAAGAAGTTCGATGCCACCAAGAAGTTATCAAAAGAGGATTTTTCAGAGATATTAGAAGCCGCTAGATTATCGCCATCTTCATTCGGCCTTCAGCCATGGAAATTCATAGTCGTAAAAGACCCAAAAGTCAGGCAAAGCATCCGCGAAGCGGCATATGATCAGAGCCAGGTAACAGAGGCCTCAGGCTTGATGGTCCTTGCTGTCAACAAAAAGATAAATAGCGCCTATATCGATGAATACATCTTCGATATAGCAAAGACACGAGGCGTGAGTCCCAATAGCTTGAAGGGTTTTTCTGACATGCTTAAAAATAGCGTAAGTGGGCGCAGTACAGAGAACTTGATCTCTTGGTCATCGAGACAGGTCTTCATCGCCTTGGGCATAATCCTGGAAACAGCAGCTCTCAAGAATATCGATGCTTGTCCCATGGAAGGCTTCGACCCCAAAAAGGTCGATGAGATCCTCGGCTTGGAAAAGCTCAGTTTCGCCTCTTTGGCGATGGTTGCGGTGGGATATCGTTCAGCTGAAGATGTCTCCGCGGATTACAAGAAAGTCCGTTTCACCAAAGAGAAAGCGATTATGGAGGTATAGCGCACAGATACAGACCTCTGAATTAAGATAAGTTTAGATGACTGGGAAATCCTTATTCCTAAGCAATTCAAAAAGAGTTGAGTATTTCATGATACCAGGCTGAAAATAAAGTGGTGATGGCAAATTTGGATTACTATGCACAATCACCACGCTGCCTAGCCAAGAATTCCCTATTGAAATTATCTGCGATCTCAAAATAACCTCCTGTTCTCCGCCACTGAATGTTCTCGATATAGTAGTCAATTTATCTGAATCGACGATAAGCTTTTCTGGAAAAAGAACCATTCCTGTAGATCTCCCATTTCGGAAAAGTATTCCCAATTTACTGCCGCTAAAGAAACCATTAAATTCCTTGTCCATAAGTGTTAAATTAATCTTCTAGTAAGAAAGTACCTATTCACGTGTTAATGATATACCACCCTGAACTACGCCGCCATCGTCCCCGCTGGTATGGTCGCATTCGGCTCCAATAGTGAAAAGCTTCCTTCTTTCGTCGAAATAGCGAAAAGCATGCCATTGCTTTCAAAGCCTCGGATGGTTCTAGGCTCGAGATTTGTCACGAATAAGCAGATCTTCCCTACCAAAACGGCTGGATCGGGAAAATACAGAGAAATACCGGATATTATCTGCCTTGGCGCTGGAAGAGTTGAAATAACGCCAGCCTCATCAGTAACTTGCTTCGTCTCATTGAAATCGACAGAAAGTTTGAGCAGCTTATCAGTATCAGGTATCTTTTCGGCCGATAATATCTTGCCCGCTCGGATCTCTACTTTCTTGAAATCTTCGTATGTGATCATGGGTTTGTTTGAATATTTACTATAGCATAACAAATAAGTATCGCTTTAATCCATCATTTTTTCAAATAAAAGAACCCGCCATCTTTCAACGGAAGGTTCCGTGTAAGTGGCGGGTAAATTCGTCTGGATGGGAAACTAAAACCTTGAATCGACACATCGTAGCCGGCCACCTGGTAGATCGGACATGATCTGCCAACCAAACATTACCCCTCCACACTGGTTGTAGAAACACATATCCGCCACCAGTATTTCTTCCCAAGCACGGCTAATCGAGACGGCCATTCGGCGACCGTGTTGCAGAGCATGAAGAAGGCTTGACGCTGATCTTCTATCAGCCTCCTCAATGAAGAATCCCCGCAACGTTGTGTTATCGACATATTTGACTACAGCTTAGTTATCGCCCAGCGCAAACTTCTGGAGGTCAGCAATCAACTGAAACAGCGCTCCGGAACCCAGCACATTTCTTTTGTCCCCCATCAATTTTCGTGCTTCCTCGCTCACCGTCTGACTAATTCTCTTTATCATATCGTGATTTTCCTTTCAGGTTATGGCTCACTACGGCCATTGTTGTACCAATGTATACAGTCAAATACTTATTAGACTGCCTTTGTCTGTATGTAACTTATAACTTAAATAGCGCTCTGTCAAGTGTCCTCACCCTCCATCCCGCGCTATAATTCCTCCATGCCGAACTGCATATTTTGCAAGATCATAAAATCAGAGATTCCCTCTTTCGTGGTCTATGAAGACGACAACTTCTTGGCCTTTCTATCCAATCAACCACTCTCTGTCGGACATACCCTCATAATCCCCAAGAATCATTATCGTTGGGTCTGGGATGTCCCTAATTGCGGAGCATATTTCGAAGTGGCAAAGAAGATCGCTAGAGCCCAAAGAAAAGCCTTCGGACAAGAAATGATTCTAAGCAAGATTGTGGGCGAAGATGTGCCGCATGCTCATATATGGATTTATCCGGATAAAGCCGCAAAGGGAGACAGGGGGGATTTCGAGGGGAATAAGAAGAAGATAATAGCGGCGATGGAGTAGGCGAGATGATAGCTTCTCGAATTTTCAATTTACAAATTCCAATTTACGATCAATTTACAATTTCAAAATTATCAAATTTTCCATGACAAACCCTATCAATTGAAAATTAATTCATTGATAATTGATTGAAAATTGGAATTTGTAAATTGAAAATTCAGTGAAGACACGCCAGGAAAACAAAACTACTCTTTCGAATCATCGAGCGCTTCGATCCCCGGCAAGGTTCCTTGTGCCAGATAATCCAGCATCGCTCCTCCTCCTGTTGAAACAAACGAATATTTATCTTCGATACCAAGCTTGGCGATAGCCGCCAGAGTATCTCCCCCGCCAACGATCGTCTCCGCCCCTTTTGAAGTCTGCTCAGCGATCATCTTCGCAATCCCTTCCGTCCCTTCTGTGAAACCATCCTCATACATGCCCACAGGACCATTCCAGAGAATGAATTTCGCGCTGGCGATCTTCTGCTTCAAAGCCTCGATAGTCTTTGGCCCAGCATCGTAGGCGCAATCGGTCGGCAAAAGAGCATCGGACATCTTCACTTGATGATCTTTCGTTGTGACGTCGATAGGCAAGATCAATTTGGGGCTTGTGGCAATTGCGCTCAAGTCCACTGAGACCTCGCTCACCAGAGAAGTACCCACTTCATAGCCCTTGAATTTGAATAGATCATGAGCCAAAGCACCGCCAACAAAAACGCTATCTGCTTTGTCTATGAATTTCTGGAGCAGAGGAAGCTTCGTATCGAATTTAGCGCCACCAAGGACGAAAACAAAAGGATGAGGAGCATTGAAAGCTTTTGAAAGATTGGATATCTCCTTTTCAAGCTGAAAGCCGGCATAGCTTGGCAGGAATTTTGGAACGCCCACGATAGAAGCATGCTTGCGATGGCAGACAGAGAAGGCATCATTCACATAAACATCAGCTAATGAGGCCAATTCCTTTGCAAACTTCGGATCGTTCTTCTTTTCGCCATCAGAAACCCGCAGATTTTCGATAACAGCCACACCGCCATTCTGTAATTCATTCTCGATAGCCGCCTGTGCGTTCCTTATATTTTCAATGAAGGTGTTGGAAACTCCAAGTTTGGTGAGGCGATCTGAAACAGGAGCAAGCGTAGCTTTCTCTCCTTCTTTAACTTCCAAGTGACTGATCAAAATAACTTTGGCTCCCTTCTTTGTTAAGAATTCAATAGTCGGTATCGTCATGCGGATGCGATAATCATCCATAACTGCGCCATTCTTAATAGGAACATTAAAATCAGCTCGCACTAAGACTTTCACACCCTCAAGATATTGGATATCTTTTATTGTTTTCATATTTAAACTACTGAATCAACAGTTTTTAAAAGCTCTACGAACCCTGCGGCATTGACGCTTTCACGGCCAACAAGAAAGCCATCCACCTTCCCGATAGAAATGATATCGGCCGCATTGCGGAAATTAACCGAACCTCCATAAAGAATGGTCGCTTTCACTCCCGCATCAGGCGTGAAGATATCAGCAAAGACTTTCTTCACGAACAATGAGGTCTCATATATTTGATCCGGCATCATCGCTTCTTTGGCGCCGATTGCCCAGACGGGCTCATAAGCGATGACTATCTCCTTGGCATACTTCTTGGGTATGCCCTCCAAGCTCTCCTTGATCTGTGCCTTCAATGGCTCCAAATATGAGCCATCTTGATCACGATTCATTTCGCCTACACAAAGGACGGGAGTTATTCCTGCCTCCAAAGCATTCTTCATCTTCTTTGAGACCATAGCGCTAGTCTCTCCCCTCGCCCTCTGTTCTGAATGTCCCAGAATGATATATTGAATATTCAAACTTTTTAGCATATCGACGCTCACCTCTCCCGTGAAAGGACCGACACCAGATTCGACTGACACAAACTGAGCGCCCAAATAAAGATTCTTTACCGGCTTTTGCGGAGCGCATGCTGATGCAAAAGCCAAAGGAGGAGCCATGACTGCATCGGTATTTTGTAATCTCGGAGCGACAGCTTTTATCTTCTTGGCCAAAATCTTGGCTTCAGAGATAGTCGCTGGATTCATCTTCCAATTGCCCACGACGAGTATTTTTGACATGGGCATATTCTAACATAAAAACAAATATGCGATGGTATCCCATCGCTCGATCATTTATTGACTGATCCGGATAAAAAACGAGGCTCGCGCCTTTGATCAGCACGAGCCCTGTTGCAAGAGGGATGGAATCACTGCGGCTGCGAGTTGGTTACCTGTTGCTGCACCTCCTGTTGTCTAGCCTCGTCAGAGACTACTTTGCAGGTCTTGAACGATGACCAGGATACGACCGCCAACAACGCCATTATGACTGCAAAAATGCACATCGGCGCCACCACACCCGGACTTGATTCCGCATTCAATGATTCGTTTTCCATATTGATATTGATTTAACCGCATCTTTCAAAGCCCAAGAAAGGCTCTCAAAGATGCAGTTAAAATTCAAGGAAATCTACCTATAGAGTAGCACTATCATTGGTATATGTCAATAGTATGACTGGCGAATTAAATCGTGAAGTGCAACGCCTGCCAAAATATGGCTCAATGCTGAAGTTTAACCTCAGTATAGAATATGACTCCCTATTGTGACGGCACCTCCTGCCACGATTGCGTGCTATAGAAAGACGATGTGAGCGGGAAAGAAGGCGGTGGACCATAGAGAAGATTGGGGTCATAAGTGATATTGCGCGTATCGTAGCCTGTATTATCGGTATAGGCGAAACCGTAGCGTATATTCGTGGCGATCATGCCATATAGATTGAGAGTAGAGCGCATATAGCTAGACCCACAGTCATTATTGTAATAATACCTGCCAGCGCGGCCGTTTTGTGCCACCAAAGCAGCATCTATAGTCAAAGTATCCAAACTATCATATCCGACATTGATATTGCCTTGTGCGATCAAGCCTATCGAGTCAGTTCCATCCAAATGCGTATACAGCAGATTGCTATTCACGATGATATTGGGATCAAGAGCTGCGCCTGGATCAGGCAGCTTCCCTGCCACGATCGTCACGCGAGCTGTATCGATCTGGCCATCCACCCAGACATTGTCTTCAACGAATATGATGCCATTGGCAGGAATGGCATAATTAGCGACAAAGGCTTGATTGCTGCTATTTGAAAGAGGCGTACTGATGCTCCACAACCCCCATTGAACTTGGCTTTGTGAGGTGCTATCTGCCAAACAATTATAATTCGGGGTCTGCAGAGAGCGGACCACGTACAGATCGAAGGTATCATTTGTCTTGAGAACGATATGATACCCCAAGGCTGAATGGCCCCCATATTGAGAAGGGCTGAGATACATGCCGCTAGTAGTAGCCAGGGTTTTCAATTGCGATATATTCACGGTCAAACCCGCAAAATCTACTGATGGCACTGATAACTGACGACCGGCCATGAATACATCTGGACGACTCGGTAAGGTCGTAGGAGGATTGGGGTCACCTGCTCCAGACTCTGTATAAACAGCCCAACGCGTCGCTCCATAATCCGGGTCCGTATAAGTAGCCATGGCGCTAGAGACGAGATTATGCGCGATGCCGTCAAAATGTATTCCTTTATTGGAATGTAAAGGACCAAAGACGACTGTCCCGTCTCCGAAGCGCATATTATCATTTGCAACTGTGGCATATTTTGCCAAAGAAGGTATAGCCATCACGGCTTTTATGCTCCTTGATATGGAAGTAGAAGCGATAGTCCCCTTGGAAACTATCGTCGCCATAGTAGACCCGATAGGCGGAGCGGTGATAGTCAATTCATATGAACCGAGAATATTGCCATCTTTATCCAAAAATTGATGCACATATGGCCCGCTTTGATTTGTACCGTCCCTGAAGTCATTTGGGGCATGCGCCAAATGCCATCTATAATAGTCCACGCCTGCCTCAGCAATCTGCAAGGCTTGCTCTCTTTGGGCGACCGTCCTGATACTGCGCAGCAAAGTCACTCCCCAGTTGACCAAGCCGATCGTTATAGTCAAAGCTATAGCGGAAAATATCAGAACGGAGATTATGATATCGCCTTTATTCCTCTTCATATATTATCCTTGAGATTACGCAAGGTCACCTGTGTCGAATATGTTCGCGGCATCGGCGACTGTTTTATATCGACATCCAAAGTGACATTCAATTTTATCAGACGGACCGATGTCATAGATACAGGTTGCGCCAGAGGGCTTTCATTGCCGTCATAGTTGCCATCATAGTATTCAAATATAGGAGTCGACGTGCTATTCCTCACGTTCACGATCACTGTCGAAGTGGATGTGTTGCTGTTCAAATACACGGGAGGCGATCCAGATGGAGAAGTCACGGCTCGATATATGCTCGTTCCAATATAAGAATATCTAACAAGCTCTTTATTGCCATCGCCATTCACATCGGCAAAGAACATCAGGGTATTCGTTGCGGCCGACTGAAGAGCATACGAGCCATCGCCCCCAGGAGACATGATGCGGATCTCCTTGGTCATGGTCTTCAATATCGTCTGCGCGTCTTGGACCGTCGTATAGGAATCCGAAGCGATCTTCCTGTAGGAGAATACATTCACTTCAAAAGCCGACACTGCGATCATGATCACCGTGAAAATCGCGATAGCAACAAGCATCTCGACTAGAGTCATGCCTTTTGAACATCGATTAAGAGCCATACGAATCAATTGTACCGCATTCCTAGGCTTTTGGTCATATCCACAAAATAACCTAGAGCTTGACTGCAGCGAACTTGTATAACTGCGTCGAATACGCGGCTGTGGCACCTATATTATATAAGCCCGTCGAAGCACCATTGAGAGTAAGCGGATATACATTAAAGCTTCCCATGGATGTTCCCAGTCCGATGACATTCCACTTGCCAGCCTGACCAAGAGCATATGTCTCATCTAAGGTAGCTGGACGGTAGCCCAAAGAAGCTAATTTCGTCTTGACCTGATCGGCTGTCATAGTCGAGCTATCGGTGAATTTGAAGACTGTGATCGCAGTAGATTTTGTCCCCGTGCTTGAATAAACCGATGTGTAATGATATTGGGACTCCTCAGAAGCAAAGTGGCTATAATCTATATTCAAGGTATAGGTATCCGAGGTGGCAGTAGAGGCTGGAGGGACAGAGATTACAGCAACCGTCGAGGTAGCTACTGTATTTTGTGCTAAAACAGTCTGAGTCTGAGCGGGCGGAACTATATTTTGTCCCACCAAGTCGCCATTCGCTGCATCTAGAGTGGAATGCTGAGAGTTATCAACCGCTACCGTCCACGCACAGGCAGAACCATTCCAAGACTGTCCAGTCGAACATGTACCAATTGTTACATTTGGATTTGAAACAGATGCACCCAAGCTCACTCCAGCAAAGCTAAATGTCTGAGTATCGAACGGACCGGCACTGCTGTAGAGATTATTGGCTACACCAACCATGGTATAAGGATAGACATTATAGCTTCCAAGCAGCGTTCCCAAGCCGACTATGCTCCACTTGCCTGCTTGACCGAGAGCATATGTCTCATCCAGAGTCGCGGGACGATAGCCGAGAGAGGCCAGTTTAGTTTTGATCTGATCAGCAGTCATAGTAGCGCTATCGTTAAATTTGAAGACAGTGATAGCGGCTGATTTCGTCCCGGAATCGGAATAGACGGAAACATAATGATTCTGAGCTTCTTCAGAATCGAATTTGTCGTAATTTACATTCAGAGTATAGACAGATGAAGAAGTCACGGCTGGTATCGTGCTCGTTGCTGCCGCTACTATAGTAAAGTGACTGCTATCATATTGACTACAAACGCCGCTCGAATTACAGACCTCGACAACAAACAAGTATTCACCCCCGATAATGGGGACATTTTGTGGGATCCTTGCGCTAAACAAAGTCTGGTTTAACGACAAATTTGATGCCGAGGTCACTGGCACCGACCATCCATTATTATTGCTGAACAAGGATATCCTGATATAACTATCAGAAGAGGATTCAAATGTCTTTATCCATGATATATACGCCTGATCTCCCACAGCGTATGATTTCCTATCCACAGAAACATTGAGGAGCTTGGGAAGCGCTGCAGAACCGACGGTTGTAGTAGTCACGGCCGTAGCAGATACAACTATCGGCGTTCCTGAAGTATTCACCGCCGCGAACCTATATGCTTGCATCGAAAATGGGCCTGCGCTGCTATAAAGACCGTTCTTACCATTGCTGACTGTATAAGGATAGACATTATAGCTTCCCAGTAGCGTTCCCAAGCCGACGACGCTCCACTTGCCTGCTTGACCGAGAGCATATGTCTCATCTAGTGTAGCCGGACGATACCCCAAGGAAGTGATCTTGGCAATGATCTGAGAAACTGTCATAGTGGCGCTGTCGTTGAATTTAAAGACTGTGATCGCTACAGGCTTTGTCCCTGAAGAAGAATATACCGAGGTGTAATGATTCTGGGTCTCTTCTGAAGCAAAGTGGCTATAATCGACATTAAGATTAAAGACCTCAGCAGAAACGACTCCCGTTGTAACAACTGCTGGAGGAATGATTATTGGAGGATTGACATTACCCGTGACAGCCGTATTTAAGACCGATGACTGCCCATCAGTCAGGTTCAAGAATGTCACCAACGCAGTCGCCTGCGAGCTGGTCAAATTCATGGAATTAACGATCGATTGTGCCTCTGATGAGGTTATGGCATACGATGATTTTGCGCCAAATAGCACTCCGACCATCACTAGAATGGTTAAGGATGTCAAAATCAAATAAGACTCGGTTCTTTTCATGATAATATATTATTAATAATAAAATTAGACACTACAGTAATAGCACTAGACTATAGTCTAGCATGCATCGATGCATCGCTTTTCATAACTGTGGATAGCTATTATGGCCCCAACTGTATCTGTTGCTCGCCCCAACCGCTGTTGACTGGAATAGTTCCAGAATAAGATGTATAGCCGCTCTTTGAAATATTCAACTGATACGAGCCTGCGGAAAGACCGGAAAAGATGACTTGTCCCGGAGGGGTACAGCCGGAAGTGAACGTGAACGAGACATTAGAGACGGACGGCGTTACCGATGTCGACAACGTAGACAGGAACAGCTTGTAACGCGCATATTCATTGCCATTATTTGCAGTACTGATCGTTGAATTTGGAGAATTGTAATAGCTTCCTGAGGTACCATCTGGTCCGAGATAATTCCAGGTCGATGGCGTAGAAGAAGGACTGGTTGCGAATTGGAACAATGTACTGCTTGCGCCTGCGGGAATAGGCTGGCTGCCTGGCAACCATGATAGGCTATAAAAATTGCTCGATGTACCCGTATCAAAAGTCGATGATTCTAGCCAGCCACTCGGCTTATATGAACCAGACACTTTCTTCAAAAGGATATTACCGCTAGAAGTCGCTGTATCGACATTTCCATCATCATTCCAGTACCTGCTAGGGTTTACAAACGAATCCTGTCCGCTGCCCAGAGACCAGTCGACCTGGTTAAGATATCCCTGTCCTGTTATCAAGGTCTTATCATAGCTAGATGGTCCTCCAGAAAGCCTGACAGTGGCATTGGATATAGGCAGATGAGTCGAACTGTCTTTTACAGTCACGAGAATGGCGTTCGCAGACTTGGGAACGACTATAAGCTGGACGCCTTGAGTGCTATTTGGGCTGAGAGATATGGGATTCAGAGGATTGACGCCTGCCAGATAATACGAAGAATCATTGGTAGTTACAGAATAGGAATCCCATTCCATAGAATTAAGGCCGAGAGCCCCAATGGAATTAGTTACTAAGCTCTGGCTGTATTTAGGGACACTTACTCCTATCTGTTTTCCACCCACCATATTGAAGTGGAAATTCCCCACGCTCTGACATGTCGGACTGACGCTATTGAAGTTCAACGAGCTCAATTTGTCGATGGAAAGGCTGACCTGTGAAAGCTGCTGCGCGGCGACTGTAACATAAGGCTTCAGAGGACTCGGATTGCCGCCGCTCGGCGAATAAGTCTGATCTGTAGAATAACCTGATTTCATCGCCGAGACCGAATATGCAGTGACTCCCGGCGGAACGTCGATGACCTGCAATATGCCATCATTAGCCGTCGTGTCATCGACTATGATCGGAGTCGAGGTCGCCGTATCAACAACATGCACAGAGGCTCCTTGAACGGGGTCCCCGTTCGCATTAAAGACTTGGACTTTCAACGAACCATTGGTCGAGTTAGCTTCGACGTTCTTTGGAGCGATATACCCTGTCACAGAGATAGGCTGGAATCCTTTGCATGAATCACAGGAGACGGTGATCTGTGCCAGCTTATTATCAGCAGGCTTCAGATCATTATTCGTAGTGCTGCCCATGATCCCATCAAAAGGCAGATCGACATTGCGGATCACGGTGGTCACTGTGAAAGAGATGCCTCCGCGAGTCAAAGTCTGAGTCTGTGGAATGGTTCCAGCAGGAATACCATTGACCTCTCCTATATTGCTATAAGGCATATTCCGTAGGATCTCGAATTGCTCATCTGCTAAACCTACGGCCAATATCCTAGATTGATTGCTATTGGCTAGCTGGAATACGCTGGAGTACGCGCTATATGCGGCCAAAGCCACTATCAAAAAGATAGCCGCGCCTACTACTACCTCTATGAGAGTGAAGCCTCTTTTCATTTAGACAGCGTTTACAAGCGAATAAATCGGAGAAATGATCGAGATAGCGAAGAATCCGACCGCCCCGCCGATGACCACCATGAGCAAAGGTTCGATGACCGTCGACATATCCTTGGTCCTTATATCCACATCGTCTTCATAATAATGAGCCACGCTCGAGAGCATATCCTTGATCTTCCCCGTTTCTTCGCCTACGCTCATCATCTCTGCAAGGAATATCGGATATAGCTTGGTATGAGCATTGAAAACTTTGGACATGAGCTCACCCTTCTTTATCGCCTCAGCCGCCTGCTTTAACACGGCCTTGAAGTATATATTTTGCACGACCTCGGACGTTATATTGACCGCTTCGACGACATCCACACCAGCACCTAGCAAAGAAGACATCGTACGCGCCGTACGCGCGGCATTGACCTCTTGTGATAGAGAACCGATGAACGGTAATTTCAATATCAAAGCATGCGTGAGCTTTTTTCCGGAAGCTTGGCGAGTCCAATAATATATTCCCCCAGCTATAATGATAGCTCCTATAGCTACCCATATTCCATCGGTCTGAATGAAATCGCTGGCGCCCAGAACCATCCTAGTGGTAAACGGCAGAGGAACCTTGAGCTCGGTAAATGTCTTCATGAGGGTCGGCACGACAAAGATGAACATGAGGATGCCGATCGCGATCATGAGCACAAAGATCACTATAGGATAGATGAGCGCCCCTCTCACTCGACGCTCGAGATTGTTAGCATTCTCCATTTGAACGCCGACGATCTTGAGAGATTCAGCTAGGGTGCCGCTCTGCTCGCCAGCATGCACCATCGACGTCATAAGCTCTGAGAAGACTTTCGGGTATTTTTTCAAAGAATCAGAGAAAGTGTTCCCTTTATTGATATCAGCGATCACGGCCAATAGGATCTTCTTGAAGTATTTATTCCTCGTCTGACGCTCGATGACGGAAAGAGCGCGCGAAAGAGCCAAGCCAGCCTCTAGCATCGAACCCAGATTCCTGACAAAATTTATCTTCTCGACAGCCTTGACCGGATTGAATGATACCGTTATCGATTGCAACCAATGAACGATACCGCTAGCGGCATTCCTCTCTTTGGCAGAAACGATCTCATCGCCGCCTTCTCTTATCAAGCGATATAGCTCAAAGCGATCGGCCGCCTCGCGCTCGCTCGAGTATATCTCTCCGTCTGGCTTCCTGGCTTTATAGATGAAATGGGACATGATAATAAAAATCCAAATTTCAAAATCCAAATTTCAAATCAAGCCCAAAGATCAAATGACTAAGCTTGGATTTGATATTTGGATTTTTGATTTGATTTGACATTTGGATTTTGGATTTTGAAATTACTCTGTAATAACCCTCAATACCTCCTCTATCGTCGTCATTCCAGCAGCACACTTGTATATGCCATCCTCAAGCATCGTAAGCATGCCTTCTTTTTTGGCCTGATCTTCGATAGCCGAAGTAGTCGAAGTCTTCATGATCAGCTCCTTGATGCTTTGGGTCATGAGCAACACTTCATGTATGCCGACTCGAGACTTGAATCCGTCATCATCTCCGGAAGCCACAGGCTTATAGAACGGAATCTTATCCCAAGTATCGTTAGGCTTAACGACCTTGTCTGCTTTCAAAGCGTCTAGAACGTGGTCCAGATCGACGATCTTTTTCAGTTGGGCGAATTCGTCTTTCGAAAGGAAATATCGCTCTTTATTATCGGTCAAACGGCGCACCAAGCGCTGACCAATTACGATATCCAGAGTCGATACCAACAAGAAAGACTCGACTTTCATATCCAAAAGGCGAGGTATGGCTCCTGCGGCCGAATTTGTGTGCAAAGTAGAAAGCACCAAGTGGCCTGTGAGCGAAGCATTCACAGCCAAAGCCGCCGTCTCATTGTCGCGGATCTCACCGACCATGATTATATCTGGGTCTTGACGCACCAAAGTGCGTATGCCTTGGGCGAAAGAGAACCCGATCTCCGGCCTGACTTGTGTCTGATTGATGCGTGCCATCTGGTATTCGATAGGGTCTTCGATCGTCGAGATATTCACATCCGGCTGATTCAATAGGTCCAACATGGTATACAGAGTAGTCGTCTTTCCGGATCCTGTTGGACCAGTAGTGAGGATCATACCTGTAGATTGTTTCAAAGCCTTATGGATGCGCTCAAGCCCTTCTCCATGGAAATTCAAGTACTCCAAAGTAAAGCCCGTTATATTCTCGCGCAAAAGACGCATGACGGTCTTTTCGCCATAATACGTCGGCAAGATGGATACGCGGAATGAGACTTTTTCATTATTGACATCTACTTTGAAGCGACCGTCTTGGGGCAAGCGTTTTTCATCGAGCTTTAGATTGGACAAGACCTTGATGCGCGCCGTGATCGATGCTCCAGCCTGTCGTGGTAAGACCATGGCATCATGAAGGAGACCGTCAATGCGGTAGCGAACGAGAACCTGCTCTTCCATGGGTTCTATATGGATATCGGATGCATTCTGAAGGATCGCATGCTTGACCAAGGTATCAACGATACGGACGACAGGCAAACCCTCGGCGATCTTCTTGAGATCTTCTTCCGAAACGGCTTCGCCTTTTTCCTCCGAGATCATCCTTATAGATTCGGTCTCTTTCTGGATGATATCGCCGAACTCAGCTTTCAAGCTTTTCTGATATTGCACCAGCGCTTCTCTGACGGAATCAACATCAGTCAATCGCGCCAAAATCTTCAGCTGGACTTTCTTTTTTATGAAATCGATGGCAGACAGATCATTGACATCTAGCATGGCGACTTCAAGAGTCGTATCGGTTTTCTTGAAAGCGATGATATTGTGGGTGCGCGCGATCGGTTCTGGGATCAAGGAAAGAACCTCGAAAGGGACCTTCTTGCCCTTGAGATCGACGAATGGTATGCCGAGGACATAGGCATACATGCGTCGCAGATTGTCAGCGGTGATCTTGCCTTGTGCCACCAAGATATCGCCTAAGCGCTTTTTGCTGCTCTCGGTCTCTTTCTTGGCGGCGTCGAGATCCGCTCTGGTCACAAGTCCGGAGTCTAGAATGAACTTATATAGCTGATTATCTTCAACAGACATGATTAAAAAGTTTAAAGTGGAAAGTAAAAAGGCAAAAGTCACGCATGCCTTTCGTTTGCTACGCACATTGTATCAAATAAGAGAGAGAGCCGCATTGGATTACTGTGTATTGCGCCAATTCTTCACCCCCTGCACGATCTAACAATTCTCCTTTCGTAATTCCCTTCTTATTTTCAACATCCTTCAAAGACATTGTGTACAAGCCCTTATATCCAGCATCATTGAAAAGTCCGAAGTTTGAAACGCCCGCCAATTTGGCTGTGCTAAAAAGAAGCTTATTCTTATCTGATACTTCTTGTCGTTTCATAATCCTCTTTTCTGTTTCTGATAAATTATCGAGTATCTCTTGTTTGCGGGTTTGAATTGCAAAGTAGGTTTGCGCCAATGCAATAGCAGGTTTACTCGAATCACCATTCTGTGCAATCAGATAACAAGCAAACCTATCCAATTTGTAATCGTCAAATTTTCTAACGATTCCGTGGCCTACTTGCGTCAATTTATTGATATCAATAAAATGGTCTTGAGGAAACTGTCTGCTATTTACACAACTCTGCTGGGCTTTCTTTATAACTGATTCGAAATTCTGCCAAAGCGAATAACCCAGAACTTGCATCAGCTCCCTCGCCGTCCAATATTCCACGCCATTCTCATCGATCTTTTTGATAGACTCGAAATCTTTGCTCGGACCGATCGTTTGCAATTCTCTATTTTCATTTGGAGTATTTTTCATATTTCTTGAATTGTTAGGCTTTTAAACAGAGAGGCAGGCTTCTCTGTTGTGAATTGTACTCTTTTCATAGAAAATTCAATCTAGTGAAAAAAAATATTCATTTTTTAATTCAAAAGTGGATGTGAAGGGGATGTGACACATCCCCCATAACTTATATTCATACAAAAAAGGCGGCCAGCTTTCGCCAACCGCCAAAATGTTCGATGGATCACATCACACCGAACGCCACGCATCTTCATCCTTGTTGTCCATCCGACAAGCATTGATCGCGTAAACAATGCCCATCCCAAAGCATTGAACGAACAACGGGATTCCAAGCAGGACCGTAATCCGTTTCCACGGTCCAACAAAGGATGAAGGCATGACCAACATGGTCAAGACAAAAGCAATAATTGCCGATGTCGTTATACATAACCTCGCGTATTTCATAATATTGATCAGTGTTTCACTACAGTTTCAACCCTCTCTTTCACTCTTCCAAGAGCATAAAGGGCTAATTTCTGCAGTGAATCCTCAATATATGAACGACGGCTCTTTTCAAATAACTATCAATAGACTAGCATACTATTACCTTGATTGTCAATGTATAATCAGAATCATGGCTATAAATATAGGTTTATTGACGTATCTTTACACATAGAATTCCTTGTATCTATTTTCATTCCATGTTATAGTACCTCCATCAGTCGTCCGCTCGTTCGCGGACTTGTTCGTTTAACAGAACGCATTAGAAAAACTTAATAACAACTAAATATATGTTCGATCTCAAAGTAATCAATTCCGTAGTAGACCAGTTAGAAGAAGAGCGCGGCATTCCAAAGGAGAAATCGCTGGAGGCTATCGCTATGGCTCTAGCCACGGCTTACAAGAAAGAGTATGGCAAGAAAGGCCAAATCATCAGGGCTTCATTCGACTCTGCTTCAGGCGGCGTGGAATTCTGGCAGGTCAAGGTCGTAGTCAGCAAGGATCAGGTCATCATGGAAGGCGATGAGGAAATGGATCATGAGGATCTCAAGAATACCGCCGTCGAAGATATCAAGATCCGTTTCAATCCAGAGCAGCATATGCTCATAGAGGATGCTAGGAAGATCAAACGCGATGTAGAGGTCGGAGAAGAGCTGGTCTTCCCTCTCGAAGCCAAGGCTGATTTCGGACGCATCGCCGCTCAAACAGCCAAACAGGTCATCATCCAGAAGATCCGCGAAGCAGAGAAAGTCTCGGTCATGGCTGAATTCGGTCAGAAGGAAGGCGACATTGTCGCTGGAATAGTAGAGCGCGTCGAAAGAGGCGTAGTCTATGTCAATATGGGCCGTGCTCTCGGCATCATCCCTTACGAGGAGCAGATTCCCAGCGAGCATTGGAAGACTGGAGACCGTATCCGTGCTTTCCTTTATGCCGTTGAGGAGACTCCAAAAGGCATAGTCCTAAAGCTTTCTCGCTCTCATCCCAAATTCTTGGCAAAGCTTTTTGAAACAGAAGCGCCTGAAATCGTCCAAGGTGTTGTAGAAATCAAAGCTATTGCTCGCGAGGCCGGTTCACGATCGAAAGTCGCCGTGATTTCCCATGATAGCCATATCGACCCCATCGGTTCCATGGTCGGCCAGCGCGGAGTGCGCGTCTCGACTGTCACCAGCGAATTGTCAGGCGAGAAGATCGACATCGTCGAATGGAATGAGGATCCTGCCCTCTTCATTGAAGAGGCTCTCTCTCCTGCCGAGGTCGTTAGCCTTGAATTGGATGAGACCGCTCACCGCGCTATCGTCACAGTCACCGAAGATGAGCAAAGTCTTGCAATCGGCAAGGGTGGTCAGAATGTCCGTCTTGCCGCCAAGCTTACGGGATGGAAGATAGATATCAAGTCTACGGGTGGAGCGGAAGTGGCGGCAGCGGAGGTAGAGGTGGCGTAAATCTTTCACTCTTTTGTCAGCATAACCGTGAAAATACGACCAAAATGGCTGTGTTTTTACGGTTATTGCGTTAGCGGTTTACTATCCGACGGTTCGTTATGTTCCGAAACATTATTGACTTCGATATAGCAATTTTGCTATACTTGCTCAAGAGCTGGTTGAAATTCCTTTACAGGGGTAACATACAGGAATGATCAAACTCGGCCTACAATTCCTAAATCAAGCAACGAATTTCATTCATTCTCTTCCAGAAGGAGATCAGTTGAAAATAGCCATGGAAATCGAGTCGATGAGACAAGGCGACTTTGAATCAGCCTATATCAAAACACTTAGAGGGCCCATAAAAGAGCTGATTTCTAGAAAAAACCGAATAATTTTCTGCCTTGAAGGAAGCACTTTGTATATTCTCAGAGGATTTACAAAAAAGAGCATGAAAACACCCAGAAGAGAGCTTGAGGCTTCAGAACGCATTTATTCACTACTAATGGAACAGTTAAGACAAAACAAATAACATGAAGAAAGAACAAACATTAAAATTCAATACCTTTGACGAAGTTTTCGGCGATCTGCTCAAGTCGAAAGTGAACCGAGAAAAATTCGAGTTCGGCGTTGCCCGTCTCCAAATGATCCGCCAGATCCGCGAGCTCCGCCGTTCCAAGAAGCTCACTCAGAAATCCTTCGCTCAGAAGGTCGGCATGCCCCAAAGCGTCATCGCCCGCCTCGAAAGCGGTAAACATAATATCTCTCTGACTACCCTCTATCAGATCGCTGGGGCTTTTGGGAAGAAGGTCGTGTTGTTGTAAAACCTGATTAATTTCTTCTCAAATGATTATAAACTTGCAATTCGCCTTTCTCTAACATATTCATAAATTCCTTTCGTTCTATTGCTACCACTTCTTCCAAGGGAGTATTCTCCGGAAGCTTGAACTCAATTATCCTTTTCTTTCTCCATGCCTCTGCTTGCGCTTTTTCAACTTCTTCCTGACTCGCATCCTCTGGCAAGCCAAATTCGATGGCTTTTTCCTTCCTATAAGCATCCCAACCAGCTCGGATAATATCTGGCCAACCCGAAGTTTCTGGAATATTAAGTTCCCGAGTCCTTTCAAGACGATAATCCTCCCACTCTTTCTTGGTCATACCAGCACGCTTGCGTGCCAGATCGTAATCTCTCTCTTCTAATGGTTGTGATCCTTGAAACATTGATTCACTAGACATTGTATTAAACAATTAAGCTTATAATCTTAGAAACAAGAATATCATACCTCTCGCAATATCTGTCCGTCCAATTTCAATTTTCGAATCACAACTGGAAATCCATTAAGCACCATGTATTCAACTCCCATAACGGGATTAGCTGGGCTAAGATCTCTATCAATATCCCTATTAAGCGAATATTGAACTATTTCAACCTCACCCTCTGATTTCGGCAAAGCAAACGCGCTCTCCAGCTCCTTCTGCATCATGACCTGAGTGCTTGGTCGTCCATCGTTCACAACACCGGCTCCAGAAAGAAACTTCAAAGCTATCTTCGCCGATTCGAATTTCTTATCATCAGTATTAACTTCTATTACCATTCCATCGGCATCGACATCCCGGGATCCTACCTCGGAGATCATTGTCCCTTTCGCGATTTCTGGATCGGCAATGATTATTCGCCCTATTCCCAATTCCATAGCTAATCTGATTTTGAATAGAAGTCTTTCATCGACGGCACCAACAATCTCGCCACCAATTATCACTGCGTGCGGATCAATAGTTTCTCTGTCATTATGCATATCTAAAACAAATGGCTTATCAAGCCTCAAAATTTCTTCCAGTAATTCATTCTTGATTCCAGCAGTGTATGAATCAGATATTTCAGAACGATTCAAATCAGCGTCTTCAGATAGCTGACCCTTATCTACTGAAAAGGCTCGCGTATTATTCTCCAAAGCCGGCACATTCACTTTTGAATTTATATACACCCTTGAATGGTCAATATGGAAATCTCGAGTCTTTTCGTTGTGACGAACCAACTTATCCAATTGTTCAGGCAAAGTCCTCTCATCGCCATGTACTCCACCTAACAGCACAGCAGTCTGTACTTTCGGTTTCACTTTTCCATCATAGCCCATTTCCCATAATCTACTCTCCGAAGAAAGTAATCTGCCTTCATCGGTCTCCATATCAACATTGTCTATTAATTCACGCCTTCTCTGTTCCAGCTTCGCATCGATAGACTGATATATGTCTTCCAATTCTTGATTTGAAAAGCTATCGATGTCTAAGTTTATAGTATTTCCACCGCTCAATATTTCCGTTCTAAAACTTTTGAGATATAGGTAGAGCGATTCAAATGAAAAATGTTCATAGTCGTATTTATCGGCAAATTCTGCGAGAAGTTCGACCGCTTCAGATTTTGAACTATCAATGGATTCCCGTGATGGTTCAACTGGCACATTTTCGAATGGTGAGATCATGCTCGAAATTGTACTACACAAGCCAGTCTTATAGAAACCTAATAACTGATAACCAGCTCAAAACCCTTGCGCATTCTCACCTTTTCCAATAGAATGCCAGCATTGTCATTATTAATAAAACACTAGTACTTGTGCACTTGCGCCTTGCGCTCTTGCGTACTTTTAACTAATCCCATGAATTCTTACATCACTTTCGCCCTTATCAGCTCCCTCGTCGCTCTCGTTTACGCTTCATTCCTGATCTCCTGGATCATGAAGAAGCCTACAGGAAACGACAAGATGAAAGAGATCGCTCTCGCCATCCAACAAGGCGCCAAAGCCTATCTGAATAGGCAATATCGCACGATCACCATGATCGCGGTGGTACTTTTCATAGTCCTATGGATATTCCTTAGCTTCAAGATCGCTATAGGCTTCCTGCTCGGCGCTGTTTTGTCAGCAGTTACAGGCTATATCGGCATGAATGTCTCGGTAAGGACCAATGTCCGCACTACCGAAGCCGCTAGAGGAGGATTGAAACCAGCTTTGGATTTGGCTTTCAAAGGTGGATCAGTCACAGGACTTTTCGTAGTCGGACTAGCCCTTCTTGGTGTCACTGGATTCTACGCGATCACCAAAGATGTGAACTCATTGATCGGTTTGGCATTCGGTGCCAGCTTGATTTCAATCTTCGCCCGCCTGGGTGGAGGCATATTCACCAAAGCCGCCGATGTCGGCACCGACTTGGTTGGTAAAGTGGAAGCTGGAATTCCTGAGGATGATCCGAGAAATCCTGGAGTCATCGCTGATAATGTAGGAGATAATGTAGGCGATTGCGCAGGAATGGCTGCGGACTTATTTGAAACATACGCCGTTACGACCATCGCGGCCATGCTCTTGGGCGCGACCATATTCAAGGGCTTCAATGGCGCTCTCATCTACCCTCTCGCTCTGGGAGGCATCGCCATCATCGCTTCTATCATCGGTTCATTCTTCGTCAGTCTCGGTAAGTCCGAGAATATCATGGGCGCCATGTACAAAGGCTTGGCCGTTGCTGGAGTCCTCGCTGCTATCGCTTTCTATCCCATCACCAAATGGATCATGGGAGACAATGGCACATATTCCGTCGGATCTCTCTTCATCTGCACCTTGGTCGGTCTAGTTGTCACCGCCGCCTTGGTCATCATCACGGAATATTACACTTCCACCAAATATTATCCGGTGAAATCAATCGCCAATGCTTCAATTTCAGGTCATGGCACCAATATCATTCAAGGCTTGGCCATTTCCATGAAGTCTACCGCATGGCCTCTCATCACCATCGTCCTCGGCATCCTCATCGCCTATCACTATAGCGGACTCTACGGTATAGCCGTCGCTACCATGAGCATGCTCTCCATGGCCGGTATCATCGTCGCTATCGATGCTTATGGTCCTATCACCGACAATGCCGGAGGCATCGCTGAAATGGCGGAGCTTCCTGAAAGCGTTCGCGATGTCACTGATCCTTTGGATGCTGTCGGTAATACAACCAAGGCTGTCACCAAGGGTTATGCTATCGGTTCAGCCGGCCTCGCTGCTCTCGTTCTCTTCGCTTCATACACGGAAGCCACGCATGGCCTCTCATTCAATCTGAGCGATCCCAAAGTCATAGTCGGTCTCTTCATCGGAGGCTTGCTCCCTTACTACTTTGCCGCTCTCTGCATGGAAGCTGTGGGCAAGGCCGCTGGAAAAGTCGTCGATGAAGTCCGCCGTCAATTCCGCGAGATCAAAGGCATCATGCAAGGCACAGCCAAGCCTGATTATGCTCGCTGCGTAGATATCGTCACTTCCGCTGCTATCAAGCAAATGGTCCTCCCTGCCCTCATTCCCGTCATCGTTCCTATCTTGGTCGGCTTCATCTTGGGCCCAGTGGCTCTCGGTGGTCTCCTCGTAGGTTCGATAGTCACCGGTCTCTTCGTGGCCATCTCTATGACTTCAGGCGGAGGCGCTTGGGATAATGCCAAGAAGCATATCGAGCAAGGCAATCATGGCGGCAAAGGCTCCGATGCCCACAAAGCCGCTGTCACCGGCGACACTGTTGGTGATCCTTACAAGGATACCGCCGGTCCTGCTATCAATCCTATGATAAAGATCTTGAATATCGTGGCACTTCTGATTGTGGCGTTTATCATTTAAGGAGAGGGTTTAGGGTTTAGGGACTAGGGTTTAGGAAAGACTGAAATATAGGAATATTTGAGGAAAAGGAGATGCTGAGGTATCTCCTTTTCTGTTGGAGGGGGCTTAGTAGCGGCATTTCATGAAGATATACCTTTTGCAAACATTGACAGGATAACCTATAGATGCTATTGTGGATAGCATATTGTTCTTTAAAAAATCGGTTGCTAGATGCTAAATTTATGCAAATATTCAGTTATTTTCATTAATTTAGCATTTAGTAATCTAACAAAAAACAAACCAAAGGAAACATGTGAAAAAACAAAGTAACGGATTCACGCTCATTGAGCTTCTGGTGGTCATCGCCATCATCGCCATTCTGGCCAGCCTTCTCTTACCTGCACTTTCCAGCGCAAAATCGAAAGCGCAAGCAACCTACTGCAAGAATAATCTCCGGCAGATTGGGATCGCGCTTCTTGGCTATACGCAAGATAACGAGGGTGCCTACCCTCTGTACCGGCAACTGCCCAATCCCTCCGAGCCACTCGGCTCGAGATGGTATAAGCAAATCTTCCCACACTTCCCAAATGTTTGGAGCAACGGTGTTTTTCGCTGTCCTACATATAAGGGGTTTACCGTTGAGTACGGCTCATCTTCTGTAGGTTCGTACGCCTACAGCGAAGGAACCTTCAACCAAATTGGGGACCCTTTCTTTGGAAGGTCGCTCTACGGACTGTCGGATAGATATACGGGTCCGGCGTGGTCTGCGCCTGTCCTAGAATCGGAGGTACTGAATCCCAGCGACATGATTATGCTGGGCGATTCATTATCGCGCCAAAGTCACTTAAGTCCCGCGAATATTTACATGATGTTTGAAGGACAGGATAATCTTTCACGAAATCTTTCAGGAGGGTATTGGGCAAAAACTATTTCCCAAGCTTCACAGAGGCATGGTGGAAGATTGCAAGTTGCCTTCGCCGATGGACATGTTGAGGCTAACACACTGAAGAAGTTGTTCTTCGATCTAGATGACGCTTCGCTTCGGCGTTGGCACAGCGACAACCAACCTCACGCGGAATTGTTCCGCTGAAAGAAACTTTCGGACTAAGCAGACCTTCTGCTTCCCGCCATGTCGAAAAACATCTGGCGGGTCTTTTCTTGGCTGAAATTCAAAGAAAATATTTTACAATCTGGAGGTCCGACCTACCGCTTTTCGAAAGTTATACACAGTACGATTTGCAATGATTCCATGCAGTATATGAAATACATAGTATATGGAATCATTGAATCTATCGAAGGCCAAACAAGATAAAGTTACTCCCCACCCTCCAATTCAAAGAAAAAATGTTACAATAATCCCAATTAACAATAACTTATAATTCATTATCCATGCCAAACAGATCTTTTACCATGAAGGCCGTCGAAATCTCAAGCCTTCTCCTCATTTCATTCATAGTGGCCATTGCCTTGAATAGCAAGCCTGCCAATGCACAAACATTGCTGGATACAGGAGCGGCTTCCAGCATCGGCGCCACAGTCGACAGCGCTCCAGGCGTCAATGCGGGATCGATCAGAGATAGAGTGCGCGCAGATTTGCAGCAATCGCAAGACAATTACGCTCAAAGCGAGAGAGAAGCTCTGGGTGAGCCCAATCCTACGCCGAATTCCACGGCAGTGAATAGACAGCCGCCCCCTCTTCCGCCTTTTCCACCCAAGCTCAGTGCTGAACAGATCCAAGAGCTTCGAAAAAGGGCCGCTGATCGAGCCGGTAAATCAGGCAATAGTGGCCGGATGTCTTCTACAACCCCGCCTATCAAAGAGATGCCTCCAAGGTTGAATGATGATAACCGTGCATATTCATCGACCTCTCCAAACGGACAAAAGCTTCCACGACCAGGCGATGATCATCGTTTTGGATCTACGACTCCTCCGATGTTCGGCAAAGATGGCAGGCCATTCCCGCCAAGAATGGGAAGCACTTCGCCTATGATGGGTCAGGATGGACGGCCTATTCCAAGAGATGCTTCTACTACACCTATTTTCAATCGTGAAAATCAGATCAGGATAGAGATGAGAGCAATCGATACCATACGCCAAAGAAAGGAGAATGTGGCAAAACAATTCGAGGTGGCAATAAATAATCTCACCAATCTACGGAAACGCATCGGCACGCGCATAGACAAAGAATCTGCGAGCGGAATAGATATGAGCAAAGCCAAGCAGCTTCTAGCCACAGCTGATGCACAGTTGTCTCAACTGGCTTCAGCTATTGATACCTTAAAAGCCTATGCTCCAGCGACATCGACCATTCAAGTCCCTCAAAACAGCGACCAGACTCAATCAAATGACCAACCGAAGGCCAATCTCGATGGTGCAAGAAAGCTTGTCGATGATGTGCATACAGCTGTCAAAAGCTCACAAAAAGCTCTGTCTGATGTCATAGCAGAGATCATCCGCGCTGCCGGTCAAAATCATAACAGTAATACTCCTCCCCCACCTCCCACCAACTAACGATTAAAAGCATAAATCAAATTCATGGCCCCAATAAACAATCAACAACCATCATTCTCTGAATTGCCAGAGCAGCATCTGACTGGCCAGAAATTCAACGGAAACGACCCTCTCGATTTTACACAGAAGCCGCACCACAAAGCCAAGCTCATGATCATCGTGCTTATCATCCTCATCTTGGTAGTCGCTGCTGTTCTTTACGCCGTCATCTCCCAGTCATATTCAGAGCCTGAACCGATTGCGACGATACCGATGAACAGCGCCGCATCTCACAACACGAACACGACGATCGATAGTTCATATGCGACCACGACGCCAGCCGTCACTCCGATCACAGGAAAGTCAGATGACATCCAATCTCTGCAAAATGACTTGAATAATGCCACGAATGGAGTGGAGGAGCAGAACTTGTAGAATTTCTAATTGACCTAATTACCTAATTACTAAGAAAATCCCAAATCCCAATGTCTAATGTTCCAATTAGACATTGGGATTTTCTTAGGTTAATTAGGTCAATTAGAAATTAGGTAAATTAATCAACCATATTAATGCTCCCCGCATTAATGCTACAATATCGTCATGTCGCACAATATTAAGGAGCTCAAACAGCAATTTCTGGAATATATAGAGATAGAAAAGGGCCGTGCTCTGAAGACAGTTGAAAACTATGATCATTACCTCACGCGCTTCATAGACCATTCCAAGCTCAAGAATGCCGAAGATATAACTGACGATGTTATCCGAGAATTTCGTCTCTGGCTCAATCGCCAGGCTTCAGGTAGAAATCGTGGGGAAAGCGAGGTAGGTGGAACTCTTAAGAAGAAGACTCAGAATTACTACCTGATTTCTTTGCGCGCCTTCTTGAAGTATCTGGCCAAAAGGAATGTTAAAGCATTGTCGCCGGAGCATATTGAATTGGCGAAAGTCGGCGAAAGGCATCTGAACCTCATCTCTACCGATGAATTGAAGAGGCTGCTCGAAGCTCCTAAGGGCGATGAATTAAAAGCTTTGCGCGATAAAGCCATACTTGAACTCCTCTTCTCCACCGGCCTGCGCGTCTCCGAGCTCTGTTCCCTACCCCGCGATATAGATCTTCACGGCGATGAATTATCTGTGAGGGGAAAAGGAGATAAAGTCCGAGTGGTATTCATTTCCGAAGAGGCCAAACGAGCCGTCAAAAGATATCTCGATAAGCGAGTCGATATGGGTGATTCCCTTTTCGCCAAGGTCGCCGGCGATGATAGGAAGATAAATGAAGACACAGGTCTCACTTCCCGCTCCATTGAAAGAATAATCAAACATTATGCCATCAAAGCCGGCATATCCAAGAAAGTAACGCCGCACGTCATCAGGCACTGCTTCGCTACCGACCTTTTAAGCAACGGAGCAGACCTCCGTTCAGTGCAAATGCTTCTGGGCCATGCCAATATCGGGACTACACAAATCTATACTCACATTACAGACTCTGAATTGAAAAGGGTTCATAAACAGTTTCATAATAAGAGTAAATGATACTTACCAGTTCACGGTGATTGATCAAGAAAAAACTCTGCGCAAGCAAACGCGCAGAGTTGTGTTTTGAAAATCATTGCGAAGCTACGGGACCAGTCGATGAGTGACCCTCTTCCTGACCTCCTCATAGAACCTCAGGGGCAGGGAGATTCCGTCCTTAACGCAACCGTTATTGAATTCATTGATAGGATAATTCTTGCTTCCCTTCCAGATGTCAATCAAGGGCGCATTACGGACATTCTCATTAACAATGAAATCTGGCGTATCATTCCCAGGACACCGCCACACGGCCCCATCGTAATGAATGTAGAGGCCGTGCGTGAGCTGATTGCATGGCGCGACTCCGATATAAGGATGCGGTCCTTCTTGTTCGAATCGTTCGAGGGTCATAACTCCCCGCTCAATTGCCCAAGAGTACACCCTAACTGCAAGGTCGATGTAATCATCCTCGAATTTTCCGGCGGATGCGCCTTTCACCAAGCTGTGACCTTTGCCGCTGACCATGGTAGGTGGAAGATACACTGGGATGTTCCTTTCTGTTCCCCACCTGTATATCTCCTCGATACAATTCAGGTTTTCAGCGGTCACCGGATTACAGAGCAGCGCTAGCCTTTGCCTAAAAAGATCGGCATTCATCCCAGCGCGACATAGCCTCTCTATCGCAAGATTGCGAGACAGATGATAATCGAAGCCTTTCTTGATTTGTCGTCCATTTCGAGGAACGAACCTGTTTTCGAATCGGGAGTCGAACGATCGGCCACCGATCAAAAAAGTCGTATTTGAATACAAAGCAAGTCTTCGAACGAATTCGTCCGAATCGATCCCGTGGTAATGGCGAGATAGGTCGTCGTTTCCAAGAATGGCTCCCTTAGAAAATATACCGATCACGATACCACGACGCTCAAATTCGTCGAGGATAGTAAAGACCTCTGGATTGGCCAATAATTCTCCAGGCCCCAGAAACTTCACCGATTCTAGACCGAGCTCTTGGGCTTGATCAACGATCTTCCAGATTTCCTCGAGGGTTAATACGGGATTGTGAAGTTCCGCATTATTGAAGCAGCCTGGACACCGATGAGGGCACGGGTAGCTACGCACAAACGCGCTCTTTGCGTCTCCCGGAGGCGCGATGTTCACCTTTTTAGCAAATTCCGATTCAGGGATGTTCAGATCGAGAGTCAAAAGCTTCTTTACGGGCTCACCCCTTATCACAACCCTTTCGTTGAGCCTATCGCTTGGGTAACTGAATTTGTGAACCATCAGACTGAATCCGGAAGGGATCTCGCTCTTCGAAGGCAAGGAAGTAGGGACATTGGGAAATTGATTTTTCATGATAATTCCATCTATTTTATGAAGAAAATCAGCGTTCTTGTGATTTTCTAATTCCGCGCGAGCGGAATGACATAGCATATGTCTCACTCGAGAGATGAACGGTGGGCCCATATGGTTTTTGCCCACCTTCCATCTATCGAGAAGATGTAAGGTCTATGATTATTCGGATCATCTGTCAAAGAATCTGTCTTTTCTGCTCCGAGAATAACATTATTACAGTGTAGTGTCAATCTACTCCGTCAGCTATTATGCTGTTTCTTCCATATTTATCAATATATTATTGAATATCAACATAATACTGTCGGTACTTGTTGACACAGAATTATTGAAGTATTATACTAACCATGATGAAAGAAAACGGTGAACTACAATCAACGCTTCGAGCCTTGGATTTTAGCGAGAAAGAATCAACGGTATATCTTGCCTTATTAGAACTAGGCAAGGGCACAGTGTCGCAGATTTCAAGAAAAGCTGGGATAAATCGAACGACCGGATATGAGATTTTGGATTCTCTTATAAACAAGGGGATCGTCACTCTGTCTGGCAAGGAACCAAAAACTGAATATGCTGCAGAACCGCCAGAAAGCTTGATCGCTCATTACAAGAAAAAGGCCGAAGAGGCTTCAGATCGTGTCAAACGAGCTGAGAATTTTGTCCCTCAGCTGCTGCGTGTCTATGCCGTACAAAACCGTCCCAAAATCAAATTCTACGAAGGGACAGAAGGGTTGAAACATGTCTATGAAGATACTCTCACTAGTTCTGAGACGATTCGGGCATATGCATCTGTTGAAGATGTGAATGATGGCATCCCCAATTATTTTCCAGAGTATTTCAAGAGAAGGGCTGCCAAGAATATCCATATACGTGCAATCTTTCCTGAGACGCCTTTGGCACACGAACGTTCTGCTTTGGATAGCGACGAAAAGCGAGTGAGCCTTCTGGTTCCTCACGATAGATTCAGTTTTACTCCTGAAATCAACATCTACGATAATAAGGTCATGATCGCTTCCTGGCGAGAGAAGCTAGGGATCATAATAGAGAGCGAGGAGATCGCTGATGTCATGAAGAAGATATACGAGCTCGCATGGGAAGAAGCGAGGCGTCTGAATGAGCAGCTGAATTAATGTTATTATTACCCTATGCGCATCATTTCCTGGAATGTGAACGGCCTACGCGCCAATGTAAAAAAAGGCGGCTTTGATTGGTTCCTGAATGAATCTCCAGATATCTACTGTCTTCAAGAAACAAAAGCTCATCCCGATCAATTAGAGGAAGGCGTACGAAATCCCCCAGGCTATCACTCCTATTTCGATCACTCAAAAGGCCGCAAAGGCTATAGCGGCGTGGCAGTATATTCAAAGATAAAGCCTTCAAAAATCGAATATGGGCTAGGAGTTCCAGAATACGACCAAGAAGGGCGATTTCTAGGCCTCTATTTTGATGGCCTCATAAAGGACATACCTAAACTAGCCTTTTTCAACAACTACTTCCCTAACGGCGGAGGTGGTCCTGACAGACTTGAATATAAATTGAAATATTACGACCTTTTCTTGAAACATATCAACGCTTTAAGAGAAAAGGGGTATGAGATCATTTTTTGTGGTGACGTAAATACCGCTCATCAGGAAATAGATCTAGCTCGCCCTAAGGAGAACGAAAAGAATACTGGTTTCCTCCCCATCGAACGCGCCTGGCTAGACCAAGTCGTGAAAGCTGGTTACATTGACAGCTTCAGACATTTAAATCCTGATAAAATAGGCGCATATACCTGGTGGGATATGAAAACCTTTGCCGACCGCGATGAAGAATTACTGACTCTTCGCCCTGAGGCTACGGCATCTATCATCCGTGCTTATATAGAGC
>CAIKAN010000087.1 GCA_903825415.1 uncultured bacterium | reverse complement strand
TACGCGTATGGTGCGGGAGACCTTGTTTACCAGGCGACCGCTCATTGATCTCTTGTCGTTGTCGCCTTGCTCGGTGTCGAAGCTACTAGAGCCGGAAGTGCTGCAATTACAGCTTCTCAGAGTTTAATGGGACAGCTCTGGGTTGAATCGTTTATAGGTGATTCTGGGGCCTCTGGCGGCGTATCGCCCGCATTTGAAGCGGTCGGCTGGCTAGATATATCATTTCCTTGAATTGGAACGCCGGCAGGAATAGGATCGGTGGCGAGTGCGGGAGGTGGTGGAGGTGGAGAGACTGGATCGATTTGAGAGGTATCGGGGTCCATGGAATTATTTTAGCACGGGTTCAAAGGTAAATCATTCATTATACCTGTCGTCATCGTCACTTTCTAAACCCGAACCTGTCCCAAATCCAACCGGTTAAGAAATAACATACTGGCCATATAGCGATTATGTATATGACATGAAAAATGTCGCTAACTAGGGCTTCTGGACCCCAAATCAGTCCTACTATAAAAATTATAACCGCGTAAAGCGTCCAGTATGTCAGACTATACAATGACCCCCATTGACCTATAAGTGCTTTCAGAATAAGAAGGAACAAGAGTAAAACAAATGTACCCATAACAAAAAGCCAATGTTGGACCAGAAATGTTGTTGAGATAGACCAGACTATTCTGGCATAATATTTAGTACCTTCTTCCATTGCGTTTATAGAGCCCTGCACAAGCCGCTTATCAAATTCAAAACCGGAGAATGTCGTAGTTGAGTTCATAGAATTCAGTTATTCATTACCTACAAAGCTCCCTATACTCCGGATAATTATCTCTAATCAACCCCTTCCACTCTAGGGTCTCATTATGACCGCTCAAATCTGTCTTGCTGTACACCAAAAGGACAGAAATCTTGCTTGTATCTTTGTGGATCGCGACAATGCACCTATTGCCTGATGAATGACGAGACATCTGTGTACCCTGAACACGGAATTCGACTTTGCATATTTTGATGCTCGAATCATAAACGATCGTCTCGGCAATAGATGTTTTGAATAGCTCGTCGAAATTCCTGAATTGCTCCAGAATGCCTGTCCATGTGATATCCCAAGCGCCTTTGTATTTTTTTCCAAAGCTCTTTATGAAATGGCGCTCGGCAAAGCGCTCAATAATGATGGTGTAATTAGTAGACATCTCCTGGATCCTCTTGGATTATAAGCTCATAAGGAATCGTCTCATTATCTCGACAAATAGTGTACGGCAATTGATTGTGCGTAAAAGTCACTATATCTTGAGTATTTTTTTCTTTCCATTTTTTGGCTATCTTTGTCATCAATTCCTTTTCTTCATCGGAGATAGTTGTGATTTTCTCATTCTTATTGCTTTCTGATTCACTGATCAAAAACACATCTCTTTCGCCTTCTTTCGTCCTTGCGATATTTATCTTTCCATCCCCTTCCAGTTCATCGAGAACTCTGAAGAAGGTATCAGGCACTGGACCATAGGCAAACTTCTTGTATTGCATGCCGCTCATACTCTCCAAATGATCATAGAACCATGCGAAATCAGCGAGATATAGGAGTTTGGCGAGTTTGGTCTTCGTCACTTTTCCGCCCCTAGAACTCGAAATATCCATCCGAAGATACGAAAGGATCATCTGTTTATATTTCTCAACATTTTCAATAGTCCCGGAAATAAGCTCGCCTAGACTGATACCAAAGAAATTGGCAAGTTTTTGTGCTTCACCGATATCGAGATCTTGTTTCTTCCCAGCCTCGATTGCGGTATAGGTTGGACGAGATACCCCGATCGCTTGAGCCACCTGCTCTTGAGAAAGGCCTCTTTTTAAACGAAACACTTTGAGTTTTTCAATATACTTGTTGGTCATATACCAGCAAGTATATTGAAATCATGTAAAGAAGTCAAGCGGTTTATGTTGATATCTTGACATCAAAAATATGGGGTATATAATTAGACGGTGAGAAGTGGTTGTTTACGGCAACGATATCTTCTCTATGATCAGGAATGTCTTTTTTGCCTTTTGGGGCGTTTCAGCTAAACTTGCAAATAAAAAATCAACTATTTTATCTTACCAAATTTAGACTATTTAATAAACAAGGGCATTCATTCCATACATAGATATGATAAATCAAATCTTTGTTAGTCCTGCTGGTGGAGACTGGAAGGTAAAAGTCGTTGGTAATCAAAAAGCATCTGCCATTTGTGACACCAAGGCTGAAGCTGTAGAAAGGGCGAGGGGTATCGCACAAAATCAACATCTTGAACTTCTTGTTCAGAATCTAGACGGAACTATTGGCTGGAGAAATTCCTACGGGAACGATCCGAGGAGATCAAAGGGTTAGAATAATAAAAGAGCGAGACCGTAACTCGCTCTTTTTTATTAAATTCGTAATAGTCATTCACTTCCCTTTCCGGGAGAGAGGGCGGACGGCGACCTTCCCCCACACCCCCGGCCGCCGTCCGCCCTGACCGAGCGCCGAGCGGAGCGAAGGCGCAATCATGATTCCGGATTCTCGGCGAAAAAAGTTCGAACATCGTTCAAAAACGTCAGCAATTTCGCAGAAAGCACCAAATCGCCCGAAAAAGGCGAAACGCATCGCACGTGCGGAGGGCGGGGCGGAATTCCCCCCTGAAACCCCCCTTCCGC
>CAIKAN010000086.1 GCA_903825415.1 uncultured bacterium | reverse complement strand
CGGAGAGGAAGGGATTCGAAGCTTACAGCTTCGGTACAGGTTTCGTATTTCCGATGGAGTATGCCCCATCGGAAATATACTCAACCTTTTCGAATCCCTTCACGCGACGCGAGCAGTCGCGTCGCTCTCTCCTTCACTCACTCGCTATCGTTCATTCGTTGCGGAGAGGAAGGGATTCGAACCCTTGATGCCCTTTCGGACATACATCCTTTCCAGGGATGCCCATTCGACCGCTCTGGCACCTCTCCTTTAACTATTTAAGTCGTTTCAACATATTAGCATAGTTCTGTAGAAATGCATCTGAAATATTTTATCTCTTTTTGATTCAAAATTCAGCGTTTTTTCATTTCGATTTGATACAGTCTTGCGAGCCGGCGGTTTGGAACGAGACGAGACTTGGTAATCTTTGTCTTGGGGGTTCGATTCCCCTCGCCGGCTCAAAATCAGTGTACTGTGAGCAAATACAAACTAGCTATTGACAATTAGATATTTTTCGCTATACTGCCAAGTATAGATTACCAAGTCTAGTTCTTGTCCCAGATGAGACAACAAAAAAGACCGTGCAAACGGTCTTTTTTGTATTATTCCATCGATTACCTCCCCCTCAACGCCGCTACCCTCTCCTCCACCGGCGGATGAGTCATGAAAAGCTTCGCTATGCCCTTCCCTGCTCCGGCTCCAAAAGGATTGGAGATATATAGATGGGCAGTGGCATTGTTGGCATGAATGAGAGGCTGGCTGACAGATGAGATCTTGAGAAGAGCGCTCGCCAAGCCTTCAGGATAACGCGTGAGGAGAGCGCCATCGGCATCGGCCAGAAATTCCCTTTTTCTTGAAATGGCAAGCTGGATCAACTGGGCGATGATCGGAGATAGGACAACAAAGACAATGCCCACTATCATCAAGATCATTTCGAGTTGATTGCCTCCTTCACGATCTCCTCCTCTCCTCCTGCCTCCAAGAAAAGAGCTCCTGGTGAAGATATTTGCGATGATAGCTATGAAGCCCACCAGCACCACCACTACTGTCTGGAGCAAGATATCACGATTGCCGATATGAGAGAGCTCGTGCGCTATCACCCCTTCGAGCTCGCTGCGATTTAAAATAGAGAGAAGGCCGCTCGTGACCGCCACAGCAGCATGCTCTTTATCACGGCCTGTGGCAAAAGCATTCGGAGATAGATCATCTATGATATATATCTTTGGCAATGGCAGACCTGCCGTGATACAGAGATTCTCCGTTACTTGGAATAGGTCTCTGAATTGGCCCTTATCCGCCGGTTTCGCCCCCGCCAAAGCCAGAGAGATCTTGTCAGAATACCAGTAACTGACGATATTCATCACCAATGAAAAGATAATAGCGATGATCAAGATCGAGCTATTTCCATAATAGAAGCTTATGAACCAGCCGATAGCGCCGATAATGACCAAAAACAAAGCCATTAAGAGCCAGGTCTTCCAAACATTCTTGCTTTGTTCAGTATAAAGAGTTGCCATATTAGTGACTAGCCACTGGTGATTAGCCACTAGTGTTTTGCTACTGGCATGAACTAGTGGCTAAAACTTAACTTCAACGGGATTTTTGGCGGCAGCATCCGCAGCATCCAGCTGAAAGAATTCCATAACTGCGAAATGGAATGAGTTGGCGATCACGTTCCCAGGGAAGCTCTGAATAGCTGTATTCAAGTCGCGGACATTGCCATTATAGAAACGGCGAGCGGCTTGGATCTTGTCCTCTGTATCGGTGAGCTGATTCTGAAGATCGAGGAAATTCTGATTGGCCTTCAATTCAGGATAGGCTTCAGCGACAGCAAATACGGACTTCAAAGCACCAGCGAGAGAAGCTTCAGCTTGGCCCTTCTCCGCTAGTGAGCCCGCGCCCATAGCGGCAGCCCTGGCTTTGGTGACATTTTCGAAGGCTTGGCTCTCATGAGTCGCATAGCCTTTTACCGTATTCACGAGATTCGGTATTAGATCGTATCGGCGCTTCAATTGCACATCGATATCGGCCCAAGCTTCCTTGGCACGATTGACCATGGATACAAGCTTGTTATAAGAGAAGACTACATACAAGACCAAAAGGACGATTATGACAAGAATGATAAGTAACATGATAGTTTTATTAGCTGATAATACTGTGAAAGTATCTTATCACAAATAAGCTCATGCCATGATCCCTAGTGGCTAATCACTAGTGACTATTTTGAAGGAGAAGCCGTTGTCTCGTCCGTGCCTTGAGGCCCGGTGATCAGAGCAAAGGATTTGACCATCTCGATGAAAGCAGAATCTGCGGTATTGACTATAGCCTTGTTATTGTTGGTAGCTTGAGTGATCTGTGAGCCAGTGAGCCCTTTGCTAGACGGAGAGAGGGTGATAGCGGCGAATGAGAACATGAAGCAATTGCTGCCATCCTGCAACGAGTACATCCTGTTGAAATAGGTGCGGCCTTGGACATTGTTGGACATAGAGATCATATCGAGGGTCTTGTCACCTACCTTGAGCTTGGTATGCTCTTTCACCGTCGTCACTGGCGGAAAGGCGCAAGTAGCTGACAAAGCCTGAACATTTATCCCGAGATTCGCGACCGAAGACACTTGATTCTTATCGATCGGTACGATGAAGGTTATGCCGGAATTTGTCTCTTCTCTATCCCAAGTGCTCGGGTATTTGACTGAGAATCCGAGCTCGGCATTCTGATATTCTGACAAAGTATTCGAAACCTTTGTGATCTCTGAGACCGCAGCGGAAGGAGTGCTGCTACCAGTGACAGCCTGATCAAAATCAGGAGGATTCGCTGGTTTCTTATTGATAAGGACGATCACGATTATGATAATGATCGCGATCACAGCCACGATGATACCGGTAGGTTTTTTGTTAGGATTCATAGGGTTACTGATTGATTAATTGTAATTCAAAGACAAGCAGACGTGATAATAGCATACTTTATAGCTATCTACCAGTGCTTGTGGCTGCTTGATCTTCCGGAATGCCATCAGAAGTCGACACCGGTCGGAAGCTTCCGACTATACTATTAAACACAGAATAAACGGTTTTCATGTCTTCAGCATGCTGATCGTCATACTTCTTTATCAGGCTCTGATCATCGACATGGAATCCAGCTCCATTGGTGCCGCGATCGGTAAAATCAAATCTATAGCAGATATTCCCGATCATTGTGTCATAAGTCATCTCGCTATAGAGCTGGCCAGCGCCTACGTCAGTACCGGTATTCAGAGTGAAATGATAGCTGTTGAGAACGAACTTGACCGGATCAGCTGGTTTTGGTCCGCCTCCCCAAGTGCTCAATTTAGGACAGGTGCGGCCTGAAGTTATGTTTATCTTGGCCGTGTCCTGCAATGGCCAGTGGAAATATTTTGCTTTGGGAATAATTAGGGATATGACGTTACCGTTGCTTGCATAGATCAAATCCTGAGGATATCTCAAAGAAATACCGAGCTCAGGATTCGAGTACGATTTCCATGAAGCTATATCTGCATTAGAGAACTGAGAGATATCTATAGCGCCATTGCCAGTGGATGACGCATTATTTGATGCATCAATGGTCGTAGAGGCAGTGGTTGTGCCGGTAGTTACATTTCCAGAGAATGGAACCGTAGTCGACGAGATCCCTGCTGAAGCAGAATCGTAACTGATCGTCGAGGCGGGAATGATGCCATTCGGAGACATCAAAGAATACGTCACCATCGCGATGACGGCGATGAGAGCGACCACGAACAATATGAGCAGGTTTCTTTGAGAATGGTTCATGAAACAATATTAGTACGCAAGTAACAAGTGCGCAAGGCGCAAGTGAATGCCCTACTTGCGTACTTGCGCGCTTTCACACTTGCGCACTACTTAATACTCCATCTCTTGTCCTCCGCCGCGGCCACTTGAGGGCTTCTTCTCTTCCGGTTCATCTGCTATGGCAGCTTCAGTCGTTAGGAGAATAGCAGCCGCGGAGCAAGCGTTCTCAACGCCGAGCCTCGCCACCTTCACTGGATCCACTATCCCTGCAGCGATCATGTCTGGCACCATTTCATCTTTCAAGGCGTCATAACCGATCCCTGCCTTGCCATTTTTCACCTTTTCAACAATGACCGAACCGTCATCTTTGCCAGCATTTATTGCTATCTGCTTCAAAGGAGCTTCCAAAGCTTTCACCACTATCTCATAGCCCAATTGCTGGTCTTTTGATGCTTTCTCGCCACCCATAATCTTCCCAACTTCCATAGCCGCGCGGATAAGAGCTACGCCTCCGCCTGCGACTATACCTTCTTCTATGGCGGCCTTTGTGGCATTCACTGCATCTTCGATCTTCAATTTCAAATATTTCATCTCTGTTTCCGTAGCTGCGCCGACTCTTATAACAGCGACACCGCCAGAGAGCTTGGCTATCCTCTCCTCGATCTTCTCTTTGTCATACTTTGAATCGGTCTGCTCGTTCTGCTTCTTTAATTGAGCGATTCTCGCTTCAATATCGGCTTTCTTGCCCTTACCGCCCACTATGATCGTATTGTCCTTTGTGGAAATGACTTTTCTAGCCTTACCAAGAACCGATATATCGGCTTTTTCGAATTTCATTCCCACATCCTCGGAAATAACTGTAGCTCCTACAGTGACCGCGATATCCTGAAGCATATCCTTCTTGCGATCCCCATAGCCCGGAGCTTTGATAGCTAAGACATTGAATGTGCCACGCAGCTTATTCACCACGAATGTAGCCAGAGCCTCGCCGTCAACATCTTCCGCGATGATGACCAGATCTTTCTTGCCGGTTTGAGCGAGCTGCTCGAGCATGGGCAAAACTTCTTTTATCGTAGATATCTTCTTGTCGGTGATCAGAATAGCAGGATCATTGAATTCGGCTTCCATCCTCTCAGCATTGGTTATCATATAGGCAGAAACATATCCTTTGTCGAATTGGATACCCTCAACGATCTCCGATTCTAGGCTGGTAGATTGCGACTCTTCAACAGTCACGACTCCATCTTTTCCAACCTTCTTTATCGTATCCGCGATTATCTTCCCCAATTCCGGGGATTCCGAAGAGATAGTAGCGACCTGTCTGATCTCATCATCGCTCTTTATCGGCTTGGCGATCTTCTTCAAGGCCTTGACTACATCTTTCGCAGCCAATTCGATGCCAGTGCGCACGCCCATGGCATTCACACCGAATACCGTATGACGGAGACCTTCGGATACTATAGCTTGAGTCAAAATGGTGGCTGTGGTCGTTCCATCGCCAGCTCCATCATTGGTCTTTGAAGCGACTTCCTTGGCTATCTCTGCCCCCATATTCTCGAATCTATCTTTCAAAGTGATCTCCTTGGCGATAGAGACACCATCATTGGTGATAGTCGGCGAACCATAGCCCTTGTCGAGAACGACATTCCTGCCGCGAGGGCCGATCGTTATCTTCACCGCATCAGCGACGGCATCGACACCGGCTTTCAGAGCTTTTCGTGCGGCTTCATTGTAGAGGATCTTTTTGGACATGTTTGTGTGTGAATTATGGCTATTAATTTATTAAAGATGATAAGTATATTTCGGGATGAAATTTACATGAATTTTCAATTTTCAAATTCCAATTTTCAATCAATGTTCAATATTCAAATTTTCAAAGAAAGCATCCTTGGGTTTGAAAATTGAACATTTCAACATTGTAAATTGATTGAAAATTGGAATTTGAAAATTGAAAATTCATGGAAAATAACTATTTTATAACTGCGAGCACCTCTCCCTCCCTCACCAAATAATACTCCTCCTCCCCCACCTTCACCTTATCTCCCCACTGGAAAAGCACCTTATCGCCTATCTTCACCGACATAGGGATTAATTTACCATCTTCATATCTGCCTTTTCCTACAGCCACCACTTCACCGCTCTTGCTTCCCTTGTCTTCATTCACTGTCACAGGGATGATGATCCCCGATCCAGTCTTCTTTTCCTTGCTATCGATATCTTCTTTTATGAGAACGCGGTCGTTCAATGGCACGACTTTCTTTGAAATGTCTTTCATTTGTTTATGATGATGTTAGCTGATAATTATGTGTCACCTATTATATACGGAAGCGAAGAGAGAGCAACTTGACAAGTGTTACTGATAATTTTTTACTGTAAACCTAAGCTAAATCATGGTCCCTTTTTAAGCGAAAGAATATTTAAGTCGGCCCGACCCAACCAGCTCCTTCGCTCCCGCCCTTCGCAGGTGGGATATTTTTTGCGGAGGTTTAACCTCCGCAGAGGTCGGACCTCTGCAAGAGATTTTATCCCAATGAGCGAGGATGCGTGGCTGCTCGCAGACACAGCATCCGAGCGAAGTTGGGAAAGGAGCGTAGCGACTATCCTTTTTTGAACGAAAATTCAGCGTTTTTTCATAATGGTTTGATACAGTTCGATTATGAAAGAGGTGTGCAAACGATTATTGGAATGGATCATGGTGAAGATACGGCTTGAAAGGAGTCTGGCGGCTTTGCCATTATTCAGTGAAGGAGAGATCTGGTGGTGCAGTATCGGGGAAAATGTTGGCACAGAGATCGGCGGTAAAGGAAATGTGTTTGAAAGACCAATGATCATATTGACCAAATTGGACTATCGATCGTTTATCGGTATTCCAATGACGAGCAAAAATAAGATTGGACCTTGGTATTTTCTAATGAATAGCGACTATATCGATGGAACAGCGGTATTGATTCAAGTGCGCTATGTTGATTGTAAGAGGTTGAATAGGAAAATATGTACTATCAACGAATCGACCTTGGACAAATTGCGTAACTCATTTATCAGAATCATTTGTCACACAAAACCACCCGCTATCTAAGCGGGCGGACGCGGGTTACCCCGAAAACATTAAATTAGGATAGTCTCATCGTATCAGACAAAGAACAGAAGTCAATCTTGACAAATCATTGCTATAATCATATTCTAAGAATAGAAATCTGGCCAAAAACTGAATAATCCACAGCGGCAAGATCCTGACAGGTTACCACACATATCTCCAGCTCTTCATGCTGGTCATATTGCATCTTCCCTACGGGCTCAGCTTCATAGCACCGAGCTGGCACAACGAATCTAGGATCATCTCCTTCTTCATCCTCTTCTGGGTGCTCGAGGACTTTCTATGGTTCGTCCTGAATCCAGCTTTCGGGATCAAGAGATTCAAAGCTGAGCGCATCTGGTGGCATGCTTCCACATGGTGGTGGATAATGCCAAAAGATTACTGGATCTTCACACCAATAGGAGTCGGGCTGTATTGGTACAGCTTATAAGACACAATCCCATTCACTACATTACTTTTACTCACCCCATGAGTTTCGATTGAT
>CAIKAN010000085.1 GCA_903825415.1 uncultured bacterium | reverse complement strand
CCTGGTTGGCATATAGAATGCTCGGCCATGTCCAGAAAGTATCTCGGCCAACCTTTTGATATTCACACAGGCGGCATCGATCATATTCCGGTTCATCACAATAATGAGATCGCTCAAAGCGAAGCCGCTTATGATCAACCATTGGCGAATTATTGGATGCATAATGCCTTTCTTAATATGGGAGGCGAGAAGATGGCCAAATCCTCTGGAGGATTCATTACTATCGATTCTCTCAAAGAGAAGATGCTATCTCCTCTTTCCTATCGTTATTGGCTTCTTACTGCGCATTACCGATCCCCTATTAATTTCTCTTATGAAGCTATTCAGGCTGCTCAAAATGCCCTGATCAAGCTTATGACGGCTCTAAGCGAACAACCGACTGGCGGCGCCGTGAACGCTGGCTACAAAGATAGATTCACGGATTTTATCAACGACGATCTTGATCTGCCAAAAGCGCTAGCTTTGACATGGGACCTGATGAAAGACGATGCTATCTCTGCGGCGGATAAAAGAGCTACTGTTTTGGATTTTGATAAGGTCTTCGGCTTGAATCTTGCTGATTTCAAAGCAACAGCAGAAGATGACGCGCCAGCCGAAGTAATCGCTCTAGCCGAAGCCAGAGAGATTGCTCGCAAGGAGAAAGACTGGATCAAAGCTGATGCCTTGAGGAAAGAGATCTCAGAGAGAGGGTTTGAGGTAAAAGATATGGAAGGGGAATTCAAGATAACTCATAAGAACCAATAACCAAGATACAATAACCAAAAAATACCCGATAATCAAAAGATACTGTTATTTAACTTGGTTATTGATTATTTTTTGGTTATTGTATCTTGGTTATTGGATATTTTACCTCTTATTCTTCCCCCATCCTGACCATTTCCCTAATATCATCTTTCACAGAAAGGAGCACATCGGTTGTCCCCTGCCTAGAATCTTCTATCTTATCCTCGACTTCTGCTAACCTAGAATACGTACGCGATTCCGAAGCATCAATCCTCTCCTCTAACCTTTCAAAGCTCCGACCTATGGCGATTGCGATATCATCGCCATTTTTGTAAATGACTCTTTCGATCAACTCTATATCTTTTTGTTCTAGTGACATGATTGTGAAGTTACTGATAATGAAACTATCATACGCGATGATTATGAAATTTCCCTGAATTTCCGCTCAAAAATGAATAAAATTTGTATCAAAAAAGGATAAAATCACCATACTGAGGTTTAACCTCAGTATGATTTCGTTCTCCACATCTTATTCACTTATTTGCATTAGGCTTGCTGGAAGACCTTCATGATAGAATATCGAAATGTCATCAACCGCCTCTCCATATTTGAATATGAAGGATCTCAAGATCCCGCCCAATAGTTTGGATGCGGAAAAAGCGCTTCTGGGATCTGTCTTTATCCGGCCAGAAGCTATGCACGATGTCGTTGATATCATCAACGAGCATTCTTTCTATTCAAGCCATAATCGCGCCATATGGATAGCGCTCTTAGAATTGCACACCAAGGCTTCTCCTATAGATATCCTGACTTTATCATCACGCCTCAAAGAAAAAGGTCTCTTGGATGATATCGGCGGTATGGGATATCTGACTGAACTGGTCAATACTGTCCCTTCTTCGACAAATATCGTTCACTATGCAGAGATTGTGGAGAAAAAGCATGTCATGCGCGATCTCTTGCGTGCCGCCGAGCAGATCAATGGCCTCGGCTATGAAGAAGAGCTCGATCTACACGATATACTCGAGAAAGCCGAGAAAGCTCTGTATACCATCACTAGTAGGACTGGTTCTCATAAATTCGTGGAACTCAAGGATACTTTGGATGAAGCTTGGGAGCGCTTGGATCATCTTCATAAGACCAAAGATGAATTGCGAGGCGTTCCGACCGGATTCGTCGAATTGGATAATAAGCTCTCTGGATTCCAGAAATCCGACCTCATCATCCTCGCCGCCAGGCCATCTATGGGAAAGACCGCTCTGGCTCTAGATATAGTCCGCAAAGCCGCTGTAAATTACAAAGTCCCAGTCGCAGTCTTCTCGCTAGAAATGAGCTCACAGCAACTCGTAGACCGCATGCTTTCAGCCGAATCACAAGTCGATGCCTGGAAGATCCGTACCGGTCACAACCTTTCCATGGAGCATGATTTCAAAGCCATTGGAGATGCTATCTCTCGCCTTTCTCAAGCTCCTATCTTCATTGACGATGCACCAGGAAACAATATCTTGAAGATGCGCGCCGTGGCTCGTCGTCTCAAGAATGAAAAAGGTATCGGACTCATTGTGGTGGACTATCTCCAGCTCATGGTGCCTACCCAAACGAAATACAATGACAACCTCGTTCAACAAGTCACCGAAATATCTCGTTCTCTCAAGAACTTAGCCCGTGAATTGGATGTGCCCGTTTTGGCTCTTTCACAGCTATCTCGCGCCGTCGAGCAGCGCGGAGGCAAGCCCAAACTCTCCGACTTGAGAGACTCCGGTTCCATCGAGCAAGACGCCGACGTTGTCATGTTCATCCATCGCGAAAGCGATCAGGACAACGGCGGTCGCAAGGAAGAGGCTGAGATCCTCATCGAGAAGCACCGCAATGGCCCCACTGGTATGGCCAAGCTATTCTTCGATAGCAAGAAGACGACTTTCATGAGCATGGAGAAAGCGGATTTTGGAGATTTCGAGGCAAATTCCTGATTTGATCCGTGATATTGAGATATCTGAATAGTATTTGCAATAATTTTCAATTTTCAAAT
>CAIKAN010000084.1 GCA_903825415.1 uncultured bacterium | reverse complement strand
TCCCGTTAATTGAAAATTAACCATTGAAAATTCATTGTAAATTGGAATTTGAAAATTGAAAATTGAAAATTCAGTGAAGATAGTGTACCTTAAAGACACTAACTCATATAAATGGACTCCCTTCATAGACTAGAAGAAGTATTCGCTCGTTTTCCTGGCATCGGACCTCGACAAGCCAAGCGTTTTGTCTATTATCTGTTAAGTAAACCTGCTTCGTTCACGAGCGAATTCATAAGGTTGATTGAGGCCGTAAAGAGATCCACGACAGAATGCTCCAGCTGCGGGATGATCTTTATCGACGGTCAAAAAGACGAAGCTCTTTGCTCGATATGTTCAGACGAGCACCGCGATCATTCGCTTCTAATGATCGTTGCAAGGGATACCGACCTTGAATCCATAGAAAAAAGCAATGCCTACGCGGGCTTATACTTCATCCTTGGCGGAACTGTTCCGATCTTGGACAAAGAGCCTGAGAAGCGGATCAGATTGGAAAAATTGCTTAGAAGAGTAGCTGAATTGAAAGGCTTGAAAGAGGTAATCTTATCATTGAACACCACCCCCGATGGAGAGCATACTGCCGAAATCGTACGAAGGGCTTTCACAAATTCAATGAATGGCAGATCACTAATGATCACCGTACTAGGGCGGGGATTATCGACTGGCGCAGAATTAGAATATACCGATGGAGAGACTATAAAGAGCGCACTGAAACATAGAGAGTGATACAGGAATGTCAAAATCCAAATTTCAAATTCCAAATCAAATCCAAAATTTCAATGTCAAGTAGCCTATTTTAACATTTGAAATTTGGATTTTGACATTCGGGGTAATAAATGACCCGAAAAGTTAGGAGCCAAAGCGTTTACTTGAGCGAGTCAATCTTCACTTTGAAGAAAGGCTGCCTGTGACCGTTTTTCTTGGCGTAACGGCTCTTTTGTTTGTAGTGAACGACGACAATTTTTGGAGCACGGCCGATCTTGACTATAGTGGCCTTGACTGAAGCTTTGGGAATGAAAGGAGTGCCGATAGTGGTATTCTTGCCATCATCTACCAGAAGGACCTTGTCAAAGACGACAGAATCACCCTCCTTAAAAGTTCCGGTGATCTTCTCGATGCTGATTTCGGCGCCTTTGGAGACGGTATATTGCTTGCCTCCTGTCTGTATGATTGCAAATTCCATAGTGCGCTTCATTATACATGGTTTGGCGTAATGCGCAAGCTATTCCCCAGCTTCTATTTGTAATTCCATCATTGGCGCCTTAATCCCCGGTGTCTTATCTGTAATGCGCAATATGTCTTTATCAACCTTCTTAAGCTCTTTTCCTGAATTATTGTAATGATTTACAACAGTTTTGAGCGATTGACCTAGCTTTCCATGAAACTCGTCATAGCGCTTTAAATGGACTCCCAGCTCACCGACGCGCTTGATGATATCTTTTGCCGTTTCCTCTATCTGCATCGCATTAAGGGCCTGTAAAACGGTCTGGAGGTAGGCCAGGAATGAAGTAGGAGACACGATGATCACTTTGTACTTGCTAGCGGCTCTCTGGATGAGATTATCAGTCTCTTCTGTGATCGCGCCGATCTTATTTACTAATAGGTCGTAATAGATGGCTTCATGGGGGATGAACATGAAAGCGAAGTCCATTGTCCCCTCTTCAGGCCTGATATATTTGGAAGTCTCCTGGATGCGCAGCTTCAGATCGCCCACGAATTCTTTTTCCAGCTTCTCTCTTTCAACCGGATTCTTCTCGCCGGATAATTTGTTGTAATTCTCGAGAGAGAATTTGGAATCGATAGGGATGATCTTTTCCTTAACGAAGACCACCGCATCGACTATCTCACCATTCTTGAAAGCATACTGCATCTGAAATTGCCCTGGCGCCAGCACATTCTTCAGAAGCGTTTCAAGGTAATACTCGCCTAAAATCCCCCTATGTTTAGGATTCTTCAAAATGTCTTGAAGATTCTCCAATTGATCAGCGAAAGATATGACCTGCCTATTCGTCTCATCCAATTTAGTGAGCCCTTGGGTGACTTCCTTTATGAGCTTTGAAGATTCGCTCAATTGAGTACGCATGGAATCCTGCATAGACCTTGTCGTGTCTTGGATCTTCGTATCCATTGTCCTCGTCAAATCCCCCACTTTCCTGTCAACCGTCCTGGAAAGTTCATTCATGTTGGTATTCATCTGATCAAGAAGAGGCTTCAAGATCTCCGCATCTCGGGCTTGGGGCTTTTCTTCTTTTCGCTTGAATAGAGCGATAGCGAGAATAATGATTACAACTAAGGCGATGACGACCAGGATGATGAGGAGGGTTTGCATTTAACTGGACTAATTAAGCTAATACTGGCGTCGCTTCATTTATTTGAAGAGGTACGCCACAACGGACAAAGTCGGCTATTTTTCCCTTACCCGTTTGCTGATATGAGAAGTTTAATATTTCTATACCAATCAGTTTTCCATTCTCGCCCACATCGACAATCACGCTATCATTCATTTCGATAGTTTTTTTGATCTTTCCTCTATTCATTTTGAGATAAACTGCGTCTGCAACTTTATCATAATTAAATTTCATGGTTTTGTTTTTTGATCTAGATAATAAAATGTCATTACCAAATATTCATTCTTCCTATCCTTGAATTTCTCATCACAGTATACCACCACGATAGTCCTCCCTCCAATCTTCTTTTTCACCCTGATCTTCCCATACGGATCAGCCCTTCTCTCGTCAGGCTCTGCTATAGCTCTTTTTGCGTTATCAATATCGACCGTTCTTTCGACAAGCCTCATTTGGGCATGGTAAGTCAGTCGGAGTTTTGGTAATTTCGGCATAATGAATCATTTTACTCTGATATGATATATGAATCAAAAATATGCATACTACCGACGCCGTACATCCATGTATCACATACAAAAAAGCAGGCTAATCCCTGCTTTTTGTTCTCATTGATTTGATTAATTTATCCTACAACCCATGTCTCGATGAATCCTTGCCCAAAACCGTAGTCTTCAAGATCTCCGTGATCTTATTGGCCTCCGCGATGGTCATGCCTTGAAGTATTATCCCGGCAAAGCCGACCATCTGACGCCCATTGCGCCCTACGACCATCTGCTGCTGTGCGGCATTCTCGATGACCACCTTACCCAGACCTAAGAATCTTTCTAGAACTCCCTGAGTGACGGTCACATCTTGGATAGATGAGTACGGCATATGCTTCTCCGAAAGACTTATGACCCCTTCTTTATAGTAGATATTATCTGAGGTGAAATTGAAAGCGTAATTCTTCTTCCAGATAAATAAGCCGATGACGTGAATAATAGCGCTCACAATGCTTACACCCACATAAATGAGGACGAACAAAGGGAGATCTTTCCTAGAAGCAATATCGTTCAATGCTTTCGAAAAGATCACGAAACCAAAGAATGCCCAATAAACGAAAGGCGAAACGATCCTGCTTACGATCTTCATAGCTAGCCATGTTCCGGAAAGCGGATAAGTCGTCTGCGATATCTCCTCCTTAAGATCGATAGATACAGCCGCTGGACGCGCTGATTCAGCTTGCTGAGTGTCAGCGGTCTTTGAAGCGACGGCTTTGTTCACGCTACCCTTTCCTGCATTGGAAACCTTATCTAACAAGAATTTTTTAAGCCCCTCTGCAGCAACCTGCTCCACACCATCGATATGAGCCTCGATGCCGGAAGAAACAGTTGCGCTAGCTATATGGACATCATAGAGGCCTATGATGCGATCGACTACATCTTGATCAACCTAAACATCCTGGATCTTTTGCCATTGAACATGAATCTCCGAAGGGGCGAATACGCCCTTTTTGATAGTGATGAAATTATCTTCACCATCATAGTAGTACCGCTTGATATAGGTCTTAATATACCAGCTAAATACGGAAGTCAAAATGATCAATAACAACAGACCTGCGACCAAAGCCC
>CAIKAN010000083.1 GCA_903825415.1 uncultured bacterium | reverse complement strand
GGCCGACCGCTCGGCTCATCCAGCGCCCAAGACGATGACTGGCTCACAGAAAAAAGCGTAGCATGATTAGTGCTACGCTTTCAGTATAGGAGCAGCCACCGTGGGGACGGTGGCGCGAAGTGGCTGGCTCATTTTGTTCAGTTGTGCTTGAGAGTAAACTTTTGGAATGCAACTTGGACTTGAACGGCCAACTCTTCTGCAGTTAAAGTCTTATCACCAGTCCTGGCCGGAAACTGTGTGAACACGCCGTCTTGTTGGCAGGTGTAATCAGAACTTTCTGCGACAATCGCTGTCACGTTTGACACACCGGGTTCGAGCGTCATGATTCGGCACGGTTTCAATAGGAGGAATCTTGCAACAACCAATGTCCCCTGTTTGGCGGCTCCGATATCGAGGACGAATTGCCATCCATCAGGAGGGTTGAGCCTGTGTTCGACATTACACCCCACCGGTGTGAAATTGGCCTGCGCACTAGTCACCAGTCTGAGCGGAGTCAGGACGGTTTGATTTCGGATAATCGTTTCCATAATTTGTTATATTGAATGTTCGGGACGTTTGAATAAGTTCTACCATAATTGTGAGTATATCGCAAGTTTCCATTGAGATTGCACTGGCGGGACATAGTGATATATTTAGATGACTTAAGTTGTTTATGATCATGCTCAATATGATGGAGGTGTATAACAAGACAATCATGAGTATTCAAGATCAAAGAAATAATGTCACAGCTTTTTATAACGGTATTGCATCCGTGTATGAAAAAGAGATTGAAGGAAAGGCGGAAAATCAATTTTCAAACATCTTACTGGATATATATAAGAGATACAATATAATTCGAGGAGATATTTTAGATATAGGCTGTGGTACGGGAAAACTCAAAGAATATTTAGGTAATAGTTTTACTTATACAGGAATAGACATTTCTCCTTTAATGCTGCAAGAAGCCAAGAATAGGGGGTTTGAGATATTTCTAGGTCCCGCCGAAGAAGTCATTAAACGATTCCCGGATAAGTCTATTAAACATATCGTAGCCTCGAGCTCGTTATACTTTATGAGCGGCTTCAATGGATTAGTTAAGGAGATAGAACGAGTTGCATCTGAATCATTTTTCATGACACTGGAGCAATTTGATACGAAAGTCATGAAGGCCATGAGAATCAAGGGTATAGAATTATATAACCATCCAGCTTCACGTATCGAGAACCCCACAGAATTGTATAAGGACGTTTATCTATGGAAACGTCCTGGAACGGGAGAAAAGATATACGGAGATATTGTTTTTAAGAGATTCAGCTAGTTATCCACAGCCTTTCGCTTGCAAGGTGAACACCCGTTCACCTATAATATGGACATAGGGTAACTACCCATTATTCACTAGGACTTCCATGCTTGGCGCATTTCTTCGTTGCTTCGCTCGTTTGCTCCCTCACTGTATTCACAATACAGCTCGGTCGCAAACATCGCTCGCGCCTCGAACTGCATCCAAGCACGGAAGTCCTATAAAACAACAATATCATGAGTAAGCATCAAATCATCCGTTCGCTCCGCCAAGAGATCAAGAAGATCAATTATACGATAGATCGCAAGATCATCAACGGTATGCCGTATTCTCAAGATGCGAGGAGGCACAAGTTTCTGGTCTCACAATTGAGCAGATTGGCTCCGCCAAGAATGAATTGGTTTAGTCGGGCGATGAGCTTCGCAAGCGTTTTCCTGTTCTAAGTGATGATATCCACGTGAATTTTCAATTTTCAAATTCCAATTTACAATGAATGTTCAATGCTTCAATTTTCAATGATAGTCGGATTCAGTTGAAAATTGTTGCATTGATAATTGTAAATTGATTGTAAATTGGAATTTGAAAATTGAAAATTCACGTAAATACACGTACTATTAACCCCATGAATTCCTATAAACAAAAGATCTTCGACTTCTATGCCTCCTACAAGCGCATGCCCAGTTATTCGGAGATAATGAAGCTGGTCGGATTCAAGTCCAAGAATGCCGTCTACAAATTAGTGGAGAAGCTTCTTGAAGAAGGTTCGATCTTGAAGGATGCCACAGGCCGTTTGATTCCGAGCAAGATGATCGGTGAAGTACCTCTTCTGGGTCTCGTTGAGGCTGGATTTCCCACAGAAGCAGATGCGCAGACTTTGGACACTATCGATATAGGTGAATACCTTTTTCATAACAAGAACGCTTCATATCTCCTCAAGGTAAAGGGCGATTCCATGATCGATGCCGGGATACAGGAAGGCGACTTGGTCATAGCGGAACGAGGTCGTGAAGCGAAAGCGGGGGATATAGTCATCGCCTATGTAGATGGCGGTTGGACTATGAAATATCTGCGCAAGAAGGGGAGTCAAAACTATCTTGAGCCTGCCAATAAGAAGTACAAGCCTATCTATCCTGAGCAGCAGATGGAGATCGCCGCGGTGGTCAAGGGTGTGGTGAGGAAGTATTGACTTATTATATAAACTGCTCTACTATTTACAGTAGAAAGTGAAACTATTACTATGAGAGCCAAAGAAATCACCCCAAAGGGAGCTCGATGCAGTCTCGGACCGTGCCCAGCGGTATTTCAAACAGAAAGTGGCACATTGCTCATTGTCGGAAAGGTTCCGGCTGGCAGTGAATTACCACGAAACGTTTTGAGGAAACTGGGCCCGGGCGAGATCGTCATCGAGATTCCCAAGAATGTCTTGCCGACCGGATGATTCCGATAGGTGAGCTTTCTTAGAGGCTGTCCCCGTGGCAGCCTCACATTTTTTATAAAATCATGCCTCCTCAAAAGAACATCTACCCGAAAGTGACCATAACCGACGTGCTTCGGGAGTATTTTCATGTGGCGAAGAATTACAAGTGGACAATCGCTTTGGCGACGGTGAGCATCATTATTTCCGTGATTGCTGGAGGCATAGTCGTGCCGCTCTATTACAAGCAATTATTCGACATACTCGCATCTGGTATTGCACCGGCTTTGGCAAGCGTCTCTTTGGTCCATACGATCTTGGTCATTTTAGGCCTCAACTTCATAGGCTGGCTATTCTACAGGATCAATCAATTCGCCGTTGTCCACTATCAAGCCGGCACAATGAACCTCCTCCGTCAGAATGGCTATGAATATGTCTTAGGGCATTCTTACTCGTTTTTCAGTAACACCTTTGGTGGCTCTCTGGTGCAGAGGATCAACCGCTTCATGCGTTCATTCGAAAGAGTGACAGACCGATTCTTTGGGGAGATAGTGCCTATCCTCACCCGCGTAACGGGCATTTGCATAGTTTTGTGGTACACGGAGCACATCTTCACTCTAGCTATCATAGTCTGGATGATCATATTCTTTGTCATGTCCGTTTTCTTCTCTCGATGGAAGCTGCCATATGACATCAAATCAGCTGAGCTAGAATCACGTGCCACCGCCGTTTTGGCTGACAGTATTTCCAATCATAATACTATCCAGTTATTCAACCGTCATTCCCATGAATTCGATCTATTTGGCCTCGCTAATTCAGAGCATACGTCAGCAATGAAGAAAAAGTGGACTATGGCCAATATCATCGACGGAATTCAAGCTCTCATGAATATCGCCCTTGAATTCCTTATCTTCTATGTGGCTATACATTATTGGGGTCTGGGTATGATCACGATCGGCATGTTCGTCCTCATCCAGATGTACATTATCGGCCTTATGAACAGCTTCTGGGGCTGGAGCCGTATCTTGCGCGATCTCTATGAAGGCTTCGCCGATGCCAAGGAGATGGTGGAGATCATCAAGCTCGAGCATGGCATCAAGGATTCCGTGAACGCCAAGCCTTTAGTTATTTCAAAGGGAGAGATAGTCTTGAAGGATGTATATTTCCACTTCAATGAATCTTCCGAAGTCTTGGATGGAATAAATCTGGACATTAAAGCTGGGGAGAGAGTGGCTTTGATCGGGCCGTCAGGCGCGGGTAAATCCACCTTGGTCAGATTGCTTTTACGCCTTTATGATGTTCAGGGAGGATCGATCACTATAGATGGAAATGATATCAAGGATGTCACTCAAGGCAGTCTCCGTGAATCGATAAGCTTCGTGCCGCAGGATCCGATACTCTTTCACCGGTCGCTCAAAGATAATATCAAGTATGGCAGGACGGATGCTACGGATGAACAGGTCATCGAAGCCGCCAAGCTGGCTCACTGCCATGAATTCATCACAGCTCTGCCTTTGGCGTATGAGACTTTCGTGGGAGAGCGTGGAATCAAACTATCTGGCGGTGAGAGGCAACGCGTCGCTATTGCCAGAGCTATATTGAAGAATGCGCCGGTTCTGATCCTCGATGAAGCCACTTCAAGCCTAGACTCTCATTCGGAGATACTCATTCAAGAGGCTTTGGAGAATCTTATGAAAGGCAAGACGGTGATGGTTATCGCTCACAGGCTTTCGACGATAAGGAAAATGAATAGGATCGTAGTCTTGGACCATGGCAAGATCATCGAGGAGGGGAGCCATGAAAAGCTTTTGGAGAACAAAGAGGGCCTGTATACGAAATTATGGTCTTTGCAGTCGCACGGATTCATTAAAAGCTAGGAAACAAACCAGTCGTAAAGAGGTCAGATAATAAAAAAGGCGCAGCGGAATTGCTTCCACTGCGCCTGCGAACCTGAGTGTGTTCGCAAACCTACCGAAGTAGGCTATTGAGGAGCGATCCCGTGAGGGAGGAGGGAGGACAATCACGGCGATCTTTGTCTCGATGTTTTAGGCCAGAGCGGGGGCAAGGCCACATCGATGACGGGATAGCCTCAAGTCTACCCGAAATCAATCTTACGATATCCTAATTCTTTAGTCAGATAAAGTCAAGCATATTCCAATGAGAGCATGATATAATCAAGCGAGCAAAATTATCAGTCTAATAATAGGACTTATCCATAGTCTGAATAAAAAAATGAAAGGATTCAATTCAAATATCGAGAGAGATACTCTGACTAACGAGAATTTTCGCAAAGTTCTTTACACCGCCAAGCATTGTCAGCTCGTTTTGATGTGTCTGCAGCCCAAAGAAGAGATCGGTATGGAAGTCCATCCTGATAATGATCAATTCTTCCGTTTTGAGAGCGGAGAAGGCAAATGTATCATCGATGGGCATGAATATGTCGTAGGCGATGGCTCTGCTATCATCGTTCCTTGCGGTGCCCAGCATAATGTCATCAATACTTCTTCGACTGAGACCTTGAAGCTCTATACGATCTATTCTCCCGCTCATCATAAGGACGGCATCGTGAGGAAGACTAAAGCAGAAGCGGAATCAGACGGGCCAGAATTTGATGGAAAGACGACGGAGTAGGCAGTGATCTATCTTTGAATTAAAAAACTGCGGCCATCCAACCTTGGACGTCCGCAGTGCGAAATTACTTTGCCTCCCCAAGATGCAGGTTCGCTTCCTTGGGTTTAGGATCAATCTCCTTGATACCTGGAAGGTAGGGAGTGATGGCGCCGATCGTTATCAGCGCTACGCCGCATCCTATCAGCACTACTGGACAGCCGAATCTCTTGGCGAGGAATCCGGCGGCGAAGGAACTCAGCATCATCCCTCCGAAGAAGAATTGGAAGGTGATGCCGATGACTGTGGAGATCAGGGACTCTTTGATCAGGTGAGCCATGGCGCCCCTGATCGGCAGGAAAGCAGTCATGAAGCCGAATCCACAAAAGAACATCGCTATCGCGCCATTATGGATGTTCACGGTCTGGGATAAGGCGAGATGTGCTGACCCGGTGATCAAGCAGCCGAGAACGACGAATTTCTTCGGCGCTTTTGCACCCCAAATGATCACGATCACTGCAGCAACCAGTGACCCGAATGATGCCGTCGACGCCAAGAAGCTGTATTCCTTCGGTCCGCCATTGAACATCGCCTTTGCCATTACGGGCGTGATGACGTTGTAAGCGAACCCAAAGATCGTGATTGCTGCTGAGACCAAGATGCAAGTGCAGATGCCAGGCGCCGTAAATGCATACTTAACACCCACTATCACGTCATGGAGCATACTGCTCAGACCAGGCTTAGGTGCAATCTTGGCACTTAGGTGGTCGAAGTTCATCCGTCTCAAACCGACGATCAGGATGATGAATGACAGCCCGTTCAAGAGGAATGAAGGGGTATACCCGATCCAGAGGACCAGATATCCCGACATGCCATTGCCCACGATCATCGCGATCGTATACAAGGCTGTGAACGTGATGTAAGCAAGACGGTCGTTGTCCCGCTTCGTGACAGCGTCTTTAACGATGGAATTTCTTCCGATCGCGTCGACGGTGTTGGTCAGGCCGGTGAAGGCCATGACTGACACGATCTGCCACATAGCGACCCGGTGAGGATCGCCAAGGGTGATGATGGATAGTAGCAGTGCCTGGATGATCCCGAGAACCGCTGTGACTTGGAGGATCTTCCTCTTGTCATAGCGGTCGATGAACATCCCTGCTATAGAGCCCAGAAAGGCTCCAGGCATGACGTTCAGTGCCCACACTGCTCCCACATAAGGCGGCGCGTTCTTCACACCGACTGCATCAATGATGAAGAGCGAGAGCAGTGAAGACCGAAGCATCTGTCCAGCCAGAGAGAATAGCTGTGTACCGAAGTACCAGCGCAAATTCTTCTCCAGCCAGATCTCTCTTATGCCTCCTGGTCTACCGGAGGTTTTTGGTGTCATAGATCATTGCCTTTCTTGGAAGAATTGTTTCTGAGGAAATTGTCAATGTATCTCGCGATACCGCAAGAGTATAACATGCTATGCTTATACTAGTCAATAGCATAGGCTTGACAAACTCATATCAAAATGCTTGAATGAAAATAGAACATTCCTCCCAAATCTGCGACATCGCCTAAATAGGCACTAACATCAAGTCGCTTGCGGGATGGGTTCATTGAAAGAGGGAATATGAAAACAATCACTATTTTGTGGGTCGGGCTCAGTATTATGTTGAGCCCGATTCTTCGAGCGGAAGACCATAAGTCGCCTGGGGCAGCTACAGGTATCGGGGCGAATGCGACGACGAATAATGCCGTGGCGGCAGAAGAGTCGTGGCACTATGCCATCAGTGAAATCTTGATGAGCAAGTACTACGGGACCATCTTCGGGGGCACTTTTTACCCCGGTCCCATGAGCTTCGGCGATGTGTCGGCGTCGCACAAGAGCCTGTCTGGATCGGTCACCTTCGATTTGGCTATCGGTCAGAAGCTTGATCGGATCGATCAGTTCAACAGAGATGGCGGCAATGAGTACGATCTTACGATCGATCAGACGCTACGATTCGGCTCAAAGGCGTATCCGATCCTCGTCGATCTGTCTCTGTGCTATCTCGCTTTGAAGGATTTGAAGGATGCGAGCAATGACGCCTTCGATGAATCTGTCCGCTTCGACTTTCCTATCAGAGCCGACCTGCCTTCTGGGCCCATCATTCAGCCTTACTTCCAGGTCTATCATTACCACATGGTGGGTGATGGTCTCCGCAATGAGGGCTGGATCGGTTACTGCGGCCTGATCCGCGATCAACATCTCGGAGCCAAGCTCTTCGGCAGCGATCTCATCCTCAACCTTGACTACCGTATGGGCGTCAATGGCGGGGTATACGGCAGCAGGTCTGGGATCGAGTATCACAGGCTTGCCGTGAGCTTGCCCATTCATTGGAAGAAGTGGACCTTTGTTCCGTCCATCATCGGGCAGACGCCCGGTGGTTCAGAACGGACCTATGTTCACAAGAGCGAGGTCTTCGGTACACTTTTTATCCGAAGGGATTTCTGATCTGATCCGCGTCTCACTTCGCTTTCACGCCTCCCGCTCCTGGGAGGCATTTTTTATTTTCAATTGAATGAGTTTCTTGACATTAGAACGACCGTTCTAATATACTAGTGCTATGAATTCTCTCCGAGAAAAGATCATGGCTTTTTACAAGACCCATCGTCGTATGCCGAGCTATGGCGAATTGGTGAAGCTCTCTGCTTACAAGACCAAGAGCGCTGTTCATTACGCCATGAGCAAGCTCATAGATAGCGGCTTCGTTTCCAGAGACAAGACCGGCCGCCTCATCCCGCGCAATCTCACAGGCAGTGTGCGCATGCTCGGCCTCATCGAAGCAGGCTTCCCATCGCCAGCCGAAGAAGAGCTCGCTGATACCATGAGCTTGGATGATTATCTGATCAAGAACAAAGAGGCCACCTATATTCTGCGGGTCAAAGGCGATTCTATGATCGATGCGGGGATATACGAGGGCGACATGGTCCTGGTCGAAAGAGGCAAGAATCCCAAGCCTGGCGATATTGTGATCGCGCAGGTGGATGGCGAATACACAATGAAATATTACAGGCAGAGAGGCAAAACCATCTATCTCGAAGCCGCCAATGCAAAGTACAAACCTATTTTTCCTACCAATGAATTGAAGATAGATGCGGTGGTGAAAGCGGTTATTAGGCAATACTAGGAGCGGGAAATGTCAAAATCCAAATGTCAGACCAAATCAAGATGAAAAACGAATCGCGTCAGCCGCGACCGTCGCAGGCAGCGACAAGTGGCGACTTTCGCGTAGCGTAGCGGAGCGAAACGAAGGCACTTGTTGTGCCGAGGAGGGAGCGGGGTAGTTACTAGTGTGAGCTGGGTGTATGTACTTTGTTTTGTATCAGTTAAGATCGCCTACGCCGATTGCAACCATATCTTGCCTTACCGGAGGCGGCAAGATATGGGCAATCGTTGCTTCGGCTCAATCGCATTAACTGATACAAAACAAAGTACATACACCCAGCTCAACATTCACGGCATTTAAATCATTTAACCGCTATGCCTCTATCTTTACATTCCTTTCCTCGCGCCATAATCCACATAGACGGAGACGCCTTTTTCGCTTCCTGCGAGACTGCCGTGAATCCCAGCCTCAAAGGCAAACCCGTCATCACTGGCAAGGAGAGAGGTATCACTTCTTCTATGAGCTATGAAGCCAAAGCTTGCGGCGTCAAAAGAGGTATGATGCTCTCCGAGATCAGGCGAGTCTGCCCTGATGCCATCATCTTGCCGTCCGATTATGAGACCTACAGCCTCTTTTCAAGGAGGATGTATAGCATAGTGCGCCGTTATACTTCCGAGGTCGATGAATATAGCATCGATGAATGCTTTGCCGATCTCACCGGTCTGCGCCGTCCTCTCAAAATGAGCTATGAAGCTATGGCGGAAGCCATCAAACACGATCTCGATACCGAGCTAGGCATGACTTTCTCTATCGGCCTCGGTCCCAACAAAGTCTTATCCAAGATCGGTTCCAAATGGAAGAAGCCTTCCGGCCTTACCATCATTCCTGCCTATAGTGCCCATGAATTCCTGGCCAAGCTTCCTGTGGGCAAGGTCTGGGGCATTGGCCCGCAGACTTCCGCATATCTAAATAAACTCGGCATCGTAACAGCTCTCGACTATGCTTCGAAGCCCGAAGAATGGGTGAAGGAGCATATGTCCAAGCCGTATTGGGAGATCTGGAGGGAATTGCGTGGGGAATATGTCTATAAGCTCAATCTGGAGGAGAAGCATGATTATCAGAGCATCAGTAAGACCAAGACTTTCACCCCACCATCTAGCGATCGTGATTTTGTCTATTCTCAGCTTTCCAAGAATGTGGAAAATGCCTGCATCAAAGCGCGCCGTCATTCTCTAGTGGCGCGCAGCGTTTACTTTTTCCTGAAGACCCAAGATTTCCATTATTCCGGCTATGAGATCTCTTTTTCTAATCCTCTCTCTGTGCCGCAGGAGATCATGTCATTCATTCAAGATAACTTTTCTCGTGTCTATAAGCCAGGGATACTATATCGTTCTACGGGTATAGTTCTAATGGATCTTACCGATCAGAATGTCATTCAAAACGATCTCTTTGGTAGCGTCATTCAAGTGACCAAGCTCCGCGAAGTCCTTCAGGCCGTCGATGCTCTCGATGCGAAATTCGGCAAGCATACTGTCTTTCTGGGTTCCAGTTTCAAGGCTCTTCATACTGTACAGCATCTCGAGGATCGTGGCGAAGCCGCTCGGCGAGCGGTTACTATTCTAAAAGGGGAGAACAAGAGGCAGAGATTGGGGATTCCTATGTTGGGGGAGGTGAAGTAGGGCTAACTTTAGCGATATATTAACATGGTCACGTACATTGACAGTCAACTCAAATGGTGATATACTGTTGGCAGGTTTGAACCTTGAAAACAGTTAAATCTAGCTCTAAAAAGGTAGAAATTTGCCATTTTAGAGCTAGATTTAACCAAAAAAACAAGGAAAAGGAAACTATGATAATTTCGGAACATGGTAGTCATGCTGTTGATTACAGCCTTGATCTCCCGGCAATGCTTCATGTAGCGGGCTACGACAGTCACAGAGTGGATAAGGATATGTACGTGCAGCTAGCTACTGACTCGGTATTCAATCACAACATGTTTCCCATTACCAGAAATGGCCAGATGGGATTCGAACATGCGTTGTTTGGCTTCAATCGCAAGATTGAGTCCGGTAAAACAGCAGCCAAGCTAATCATGGCGGCTGATTCGCAGAATCCATGGATGCCCGCGAAGATCGAAAATATGCTCAGTTTTGGGACTCAAAGACCAGAATTGCAGCTAAGGAATCCGATTGCGGCAGTGGGTTCTGTTGGGATGATCGACGAGTTTGAACTTAGAGACCTGCAATTCCTAGACCATCTTGAGGAAGATCGCCGTAACGGTTGTATACCCCACTTTCCACTTCTGACTAAGCAGTGGTGGTATGACAGTCAAAGTGAGGACAAAAAGAAAATGGGTTATGGTAGTCGTGAACTCGTACTGATTCGTTACGACTATGGCAAATTAGACATTCACCTCCGTTTCCTCGCGATTCGCAAATTATAGTGGTATGTCCACCCGGTCGGAAGAACCGGAGCATAGGCTCGAAACTTCCATGGATTTACCCCGCAGCTAGCGATAGCTGCGGGTTTCTGTTTATGGAGGTGTCAGATTATTGGAAGAATCTTTTTTATAAAACTTACCCACCGTCACCCCTATAACCGTCCCTATGATCGCCCCCGCCACGAATTCAGAGAACCAATGGATAGAAAGAGAGACACCTATTCCAATATAGAGAGCATAGATGAAAACGATGAAGCCCGCGACTTTCATTCTGATAAAACAAAAACCCGCTGCGACGAGTTCTTATTCGTTGCGAAGCGGGCAAACTCGGTTGTGCATGATCGGTGATTAGGTCACCAGTTCCCATTTGAGTACATGGGTGGCTGAGTCCGTCATCCTGGTGAAGAAGGCGGTTCCATTCTGAACCAGCACTCTCGCAGCGTCACAGAATTCTTTCACCGATCCACGACGATACTGTTGACTTTGACCTTGAGGGTCATCCACATAAAATGCGATCACTACGACATCGGCTTCTGGAACTTCACATTGTGTGCCGCGGATTACACCTGAACCTGAAGATGGATCGAGTGTGACTTCGATTTGCTGGGCGCGTTGTTCGTGTGCTTTGATGATGGCATATCCATTTTGAGCGGGGCTTCCCATAACAGTATTTTTGGACACTCGTCCAATGTGTCTCCTTTTAGACACGGGTTAATTGTTTCAACTACGGGTAATCTGTAAGCAATATATCATACTATACTCTTCTTGTACAGATTCGCAACCGTTATACCTATAACCGTCCCCATGATCGCACCCGCCACGAATTCAGAGAACCAATGAATAGACATTGAAACACCTATGCCTACATAGAAAGCGTAGATGAAAACGATGAAGCCAGCTACTTTCATTTTGGGAAATAGGACGATGAAGCAGAAAGCCATAGCGAAGGCGATAGTGGTATGAGTAGAAGGCCATCCCCAGAAGATGCCATGCCGGAGGAAGCCGAAGTTGAAGTTATGGCTGATGTCATTAACGGTATCGTGAAGGTTCGGCTGTATCCTTCCTGTAAAGACTTTGTAGAAAGAAGAGATGATGCCTCCTACGATAGCTGCTTGTCCGATGAGCCAGCCGGTCATGATCACTTCTTTCTTCTTGAGCAAGTAGCCTCCTATTATGAGACAGAGAGGTACGATGAATGGAAGAGTGCCTCCGAGTGAGATGGCTGGTCTGAAGACTGCCAGGAGAGGGCTAGAGCGGGTAGAGATGAACCATAGCCAGTCAAGACCGGAATTGACGATGATGATAGTGGCGACGATGGCGACCATATGCCAAAAGAAATTGCGGCCGATGATGGAGCGGAGGATAGCGCGGGGGAGTTTGGCGATGAGGTATTTCATAGTGTGAGGGTAATAGTAGCATAAAAAATCCGCCAACCGGTGAAGGCTGGCGGTGAAGCATGAAGCGGGTTTTTATGCCGCCAAATACTCGAATACTTTATCAACTGTGTAGTCGTCATCGGGACCATTCATTAGAGCTCGCATGAGCCGAGGCAAGTCGTCACCGGAAGTGACGATTTTGGGGAAGTCTGAGTTCCCCAGACCAGCAGTAGCCAAAAGGCCGTTGCAAATACATTGCCGGCCGGCAGTGTCTTCATGGAGTCCGCCTTTGGAGACATAGATGTCTACAGGCTCGGCAGGACAGCGATAGCCGATCGAGCCGTCTATTTTACGGAACAAAGTTCGAAGAGCGCCGCGGGTGCAGGCTCTCTCGACTTGGATGTGCGGGTCTGTGAGTGTCCCATCCAATCCTTCGACTGTTTTGAATGGGAATCCTGTAGGAGAAGCCAGGCTGCTCGTCCGGATTTTCAATTTGCCCTCATAAGCGAGCCTTGCGACTCTTCTTCGGAGTTCTGGATCCATTCCTGATTCCTGGCAGAAGGCGAAGGCGGTCCCGATCTGGCCTCCGACAGCGCCTTCCGAGATGGCCCATCTTAGCTTCTCTGGTGAGGCAATCCCTCCACCGATCCAAAACGGCAGACCATAGTCGGCGATCTTTCGAAAGTTCACCACATCCCTCTCGTTGTAAACAGGATCACCGCTCGCATCTACTTCATGGTCACGCGGTGGTGCATTATGACCCCCAGCTGTCGGGCCTTCTATCACGAAACCGTCGATCTTTCCTTGGAGCTTCTTCATTCTCAGGAGAACTTGAGCGAGGAGGTTCGACGCGATCACAGGAAAGAAGGCCGGTCTTTTCATTTCCGGAAGATTCTCTCCGAAGAATCCAGACGGGTCAAAGCACATTTCATGGAATGTAGATCTGCCTATCTCACTGACCGGAACCGGATATTTCACCAGTTGGCCAGAGAGAACGGCATCGATCATGATCGGAAACGAATCGGGTATTCCAGCTCCGACCGTCAGATAATCAACGCCTGCGAGCATGGCTCCGACCAAGGCGTAGACATGCGGGATCCCGATCTTGTCCAGATAATTCATGCCGATCGGCCCGTCATTTTTCTCTTTTGCTAGCCAGACCATGGAATAGTCTGCACAGACTCGGAGAGCAATGAGGAGCTTTGAAGGGGCGATGTCGAACATTGGTATGTTACGAGGTCTTTGCCCTGGTCGCTGTCCGCCTTCGATGAAGAAGGCTTTCAAGACCATGTCCGAAAATTGCTGAAAGGGAAATGTGGCGAGGGCTCTCCGATAGTGCCCACCCGGATCTCCCCGTTGGAGCGCGATAGCTAGGACTTGTTCGGAAGCGACTCCCGTACATGTACCTGCGCCATCTCGTTGAGAAACAGCTTTCGCCAAGAGCCAATGAGAGATACTTACCCCCATCCCGCCCAAGAGGATCTGTCTCCTTGATAGAGTGTTGTTCATAGATACGTACGTATTGGTTTTTCAAAGAACCATTTCTTTGAATTCCCAGCAAGTATATCAGTTACTGCCATTTATTGATAAAATAATCTTATGAATGGATTGAATTCAATTAAACAGGACTTGTTGAGCGTTTCCAATAAAGACAAGGCTAAGCTTCTTTCCCGCTTCTTCAAAACAGGTCCGGGTCAATACGGCGAAGGAGATGTCTTTGCCGGTATCGTTGTTCCTGATATACGAAAGGTTGTGAAGAAGCATCGGGACATGAAATTTAGCGATATCGTCAAGCTTCTCCATTCAAGGGAGCATGAATTCAGATTGACGGCGCTTCTTCTGCTCGTCTATAAGTATTCAAAAGGAAGCGATGAAGAAAAGAAGAAGATCTACGATATTTATCTAGCCAATACCAAATGGATCAATAATTGGGACCTTGTTGATTTGAGCGCGCCTCATATCATTGGTGGTTATCTAGTCTCAAACAATAAAGAAAAGAAGATCCTAGAAAGGCTAGCGCGCTCTTCTTCATTGTGGGAGAGGAGGATAGCGGTTCTGGCAACCTTTGCCTTCATTAGAAGCGGTGACTATAAGGAGGTTTTTAAGATCGCGGAAATGCTTT
>CAIKAN010000082.1 GCA_903825415.1 uncultured bacterium | reverse complement strand
GAGCACTACAAGATATTAAACGTCTCAGACTACGTGGGCAGAATTCAAGAACTCGAGCAAGAACTTGGTCGGCTTGGCGCAGATGGATGGAAGGTCCGGGCAGGTGCCCACTGGGCAATCATCCTCGCAAAATAGTTTATGACACCGATTATCCAAGATTATTATTAGGTACACCTAACTTTGCATGGAGCGTCTTGCGAGCCTGACGACCGGCTCGCAACCTAAGGTCGGTACCCGTGGTGGCCGGAACAGATCGGCTCGCATTGAATAAAGGAGCCCACACTGTTGGATTAAGACTCCTCAGAAGAAGAGGGGGTAGCGGGGTAGTATCCGGACATCGGTTGCGCTGAAAAAGTCGGCTGGCGGCGTAGAATCGAACGGAATACCCCACGGGCAAAATAGAAACGGGTGCGTAGTTCTCGCAGTCAACTGTCTTTTGAAAGACACTTGTCCGTGCTTCAGCTTGACCAACCTGTTAGTACGCGGCTTTCTGAAAGGAAATGAACGTGGCCGTGCGCAAGCGCGTTGAGAAGGTAAACAGAGAAACGCTGGATGTCATCTTGGAAGCCAATACAAAATAGCGGCGTATGGTATGGCTGTTGATTCATTTCTAATCTTTTTTTCGGAAAAATTGTCAATATCGCCTTTCAGTATCCCTGAGAGATGTTCACGCGAGCCCTCCGAAAACGACCAAGTGTTGTCCTTGTATGAATAGGTCAGGGATATGCGATAAGAGGCGATTGTTTTTGTTTCAAATGCAGAGGAGGCATCTGCTTGTTCTTTCGTGGGGTACAGATAAGTCTGTATGGTGCGAAGCTGAAATGTAACGAGTCCGATAATCGGACTTACTAATGAATCAGTCTTCTTTACATCGTACGTAATCTCTGTCACAGAGAACCGTCTTTTCGCCCATTCCTGCCTATATTCATTAAAATAAACGGGGGAATTTGTATTGGTTGCGTTCTTCGCTTCGAGAATAAGCTTCTCAAACTTCGCAACAGGATCGTCGGCAGCCGATGCGAAGAAGGGAAGTAAGGCAAAGAGAATCAGTGAGAGTGCGACCTTGAAGAGTCTATCGATTTTCATATTATCCTCATGGGCAGTTGTGGATGGGCATAACGTCAAAGGTGAGCCACGGAGGCAAGTGGCGCGACTTCCTGCGTGGCAGGAATCGTGACACTTGCCGGAGTTGGCTCCACCGCTTTGTTAGGCTCCTTTTTCATCTTCTGCTTTATAGTCGGTAGTAATTTTCGCCTGGCCTCGGTGCATGGTGAGGAGGCATGGCAACAGGTGTGGACTCAAATTCCACGTAGCTATCACGGCGAGCTATAGCCGCCACGCGTATAACCCTTGCCGTGCAACAAAGAATCGGAGCCTCGTCACCCCAACCGCATCGATGTATGATAACTTCTTCATTTCTGCTTTGGGCCTGTTCGCAAAGCTGACCGATCTTTCGCGTTGTCGTGATGGCACCTAACCGCTGGGGGTCGATCCAATGATTAGCCCAAGATTGATGCGGGTCGTCTCGATGATGAACTACAATGTGGAGTGACATAAGGTTTTCAGTTTTCGGCCTAACAGTGTTGTTGAGCCTACCTCGCGAAAGCGGTTAAATTCCGCAAACTGGTGGAAAGCGTACCCATTCTGTTGGCCGCGGTCAAGCGAACATTTTCTGCTGTCGCGTTGAAATCAAATGCGAGTTAGAAGGGTCGTAGTTGGAAGTGGTCAAGGGTCGTTTCGGAACAAACGGACAAAGATAAAAAGGCGGCCGGAGGACCGCCTTCTTCGTTTGTGCGATAGATGTCCTGAGCGGATGGGTTCACTTGCCCTTCTTCAACTCCTCGGCCAGCCATTCGTCAGCCGTCAGTTTCTTGTCGCCACCGCCACCGGCCGCCGGGGGCTTGGCGGCCTTGCCTGTCAACTTCTCCAGCCGGTCAACCTCGGTCTTGAGCGCGTCGCGTTCCGTTTTGAGCGTG
>CAIKAN010000081.1 GCA_903825415.1 uncultured bacterium | reverse complement strand
TATCTCACACCGAAGAAAATGCTGGAGGCTCATCGCAAACGAAAAAGGAAGCTCTGACTGCTTCCTTAATTGAAGATTTTCCGAGATGGAAAAATATTAAAACGAGGGTTGTGTGTGCTGCTCATATCTGAAGTGCAGACTACAACTATTATGGTTATTGTCAATGTTTGCGAAGGTCCGACCTTCGCCGAAATTAGCGCTAATTCTAGATTAATGTTACTTTAATGGAATGAAACCCAAATCAACTTCCTGGGGAAAGGTCGCTGTCTGGTACGACAAGCTCATAGAAGATTCTCCTGATTCATATCAGGCGGCTGTAATCTTGCCTAATCTGCTAAGGATCGTCGAACCCAAGAAAGGCATGAATATTTTAGACCTCGCTTGCGGACAAGGATTCTTCTCGCGGGCTTTCCATGAAAAAGGCGCCAAGGTGACTGGTTGCGATATAGCCCCAGAGCTGATCAATATTGCCAGAAATAATTCACCAAAAGAGATCGAATATCATACTGCTCCAGCAGACGGCCTCACATTCATAGAAAATGGGAACATGGATGCTGTCGTTATCATCCTCGCGATTCAGAATATAGAGAATCTGACTGGAACATTCTCTGAATGCGCTCGCGTCTTGAAGAAGAACGGTAAACTATTCATAGTCATCAATCATCCGGCTTTTCGCATACCCAAGCGCTCCAGCTGGCAATGGGACGAGGCGAATAGGCAATATAGGCGCATAGACGCCTATCTTTCAGAGAGATGCGAGAAGATAGACATGACCCCAGGGGAATCCTCTGAAGCCAAGAAGAAATTTACGGTGACTTTTCACCGGCCTTTGCAGGTCTTCTTTAAAGCGCTAAATAAGAGCGGATTCGCTGTCTCTAAGCTGGAGGAATGGATATCTCATAAAAAGAGCGAGAAAGGCCCTAGATCAGCAGAAGAAGACAGGCTGAGGAAAGAGATACCGATGTTCCTATGCATCGAAGCGGTCGCCATGTGAACAAGTGTAGCTAGAGATATGATAGACTTATATGGACGATAGCCGTTGATCCGATAACTATCATGATAAAAGCAGGCAAAGAATATCATTTGGGCAATAGAACGCTGATCTTCATCTTCATTCAGAAGTTGCTTCCAGCCGTTTTTCTTTTGTTTGTGGTCTTTATCTTCTACTTGATGCGGAATCTGTTGCTCACCGGACTGGCCCAATCCCTCAGTACTATTTGGCCAGGAGATGTGTATAAGCTCTTCGATTCATTCTTGCAGATAGTGGTTTTCATTGCCTATATCTTTGCTGGTTTGGGCATAGTGCTAGCCTATCTCCAATATTACTTTTTTACATTCACCTTGGCGGAATTCGATATCCGTCTGCAAAAAGGCGTACTCACCATCGAAAAGATCACCATACCATATCGCCAGATTCAGGACGTCGACGTGACGCGCAGCATCATGTATAGGATATTCGGGGTTAGCCGTCTGGTGATCATGTCTGCAGGCCATGAAAATCCTGAAGAGAAAGACGCGGATCGCACGATCTTCGATCCCATAGACGCTGATATGGCGGAAGAGATCCGTCTGCTCCTAGAGCGCCGTGTCGGCGTTCAGGTCATAGAAACAGAAGCAGAGGCTGATGCAGAAGAAATACTAGCCATGAAAGGGAAGGGAGATGAGTACAAGGTCATTGACTGAAAATTGGAATTTGAAAATTGAAAATTCACGCAAATACTCCCCCGGTTTTTAGTTCGTATCTCTGATCTTCATCACCGGATAGATAGCTAATAGCGATATCACTCCGATTATAGCGAATAGGTACGTATCTGTCGTGACTGTGAGCCCTATGATCGATATGACAGGTGCTATGAAATACGAGACCGGGCGGGTAATGCGGAATACTCCCAACGCTGCTGAATCGCGATAGGAGACGGTCTTGAAGAAGTATGTTTCCATCATAACCTCAGCTGTAGCAGCTCCGATCCTAGTCACGAGGAGGATTAGCGCCCACATCGCTACGCTGGGCAAGTGGATGAAAGATAGGGCGATGGTCGATAGTCCCATCAATACGAATCCCATGAGCATCATCTCTTTCTCGCCGTATTTGCTGTCGGCTAGCTTGCCGAGAGGGTATTGGATGAGAGGGAAAGGCAGAAGCATGATAGTCAGGATCACGCCTATGTCTTCCCAGCTGAACCCCATGGTCTTGTTGAGATAGATTGGGCAGTATATGACCATCCAGGAATAAAAAGTTTGGAGGATAAGATTTGCGGAAAAAAGCTTGATCCAATTGCGATTGTGGCCTACATGCTTGGCGAGCTGCCATGGCGAAAGATGGGTGTAGTTTGGATCTTTGAAGCGGGGAAAATTCTTGTAGACGAGATAGAAGAGAGGCAAGAGCATGGCCAAAGCTGCGACATAGGTATTGTGATAATTATTTGTGCCATTGATGAGCAAGGTGCCAATAAGAGGCGCGATAACCCATGAGGCATTGAGGATCGCTGTATACATGCCGCGGACGGTGCCTACGTGCTCGCTGTCAGTATACACTTCTAGGAATATATCCAACGCCAAGCCGATAAGGGATATCACAGCTGTTTGAAGGACGAACAACGCTGCGATGATCACGGGAGATGTAGCTGTGACCAATCCATAGAATAGTGCGGCCTGAATGATGATCAGCCAAAGAGTGGTAACATAATTTCCAGCCTTGCGGATAACGGCTGGGGCTAGGAGGAAGCCCAGCACCGAAACGGCTGCGCCAGCCATGTATATGATGCTAAGCAGCCTTTCATCGGCAAAGACGCTGAGGAAGCTCGAGTTGGAATACATCGGCAGGACATAGTGGAGGGTGTAGATGAAACCGATGATGGAGATGGTGTAGATGATATGGGTACGCGGAAGGGAACGATTAATCGTTTGCATGATGGATAGTATTATAGCATTTTCATCTAAATCGTCAGTATGACCGGAATAACCATCGGCCTCTTGGCGGTCTTTTGAAGTAAGTATTTGCTGACGGCGTCGGTGATATTCTCTTTGACGAAATCTACATTGATAGGATTCATACCCTTGGTAGATTTCTCAATGGTCTCCTTGATGAGAAGACGCACTTCATGGAGGAGATCTTGCGATTCGCGGAGATAGACAAAGCCTCGAGAGATGATATCAGGGGATTTCTTGAGCTTGCCATTGGATGAATTGATGATACCGAAGACAATGAATATGCCGTCTTGAGCGAGCATCTGACGATCGCGGATGACGACGTCCTGGACATCTCCTACGGAGAAGCCATCGACGAGTACTAGGCCGGAAGCGGCTTTCTGAGGCAGCTTGACGAGCTTGGCACCGCCATTCTGGATCTCTATGACTGAGCCATTGTCTGGTACGACTACATCCTCTTCCTTCAAGCCATTGGCTTCTTTGGCGATATCGGCATGGACGCGCAGCATGTAATGATAGCCGTGAGCGGGCATGAAGAATTTCGGACGGATATGCTTGTGGATCCAGGCGGTCTCATCGTGATTGGCATGGCCGGAAGAATGCACATCGGCGATGCGGTAATGGATGATCTTGGCGCCTTGCCTCGAAAGGTTATCCTTGAGCTTTTGCACGGCGCGCTCATTGCCGGGGATGACGGAAGACGAGAGCATGATGGTATCGCGAGGAGTGATCTTGATCTTGGCATGAGTCTTGTTGGACATGCGCATCATCGCTGCGAATTCATCTCCCTGCGCGCCTGTGGCGAGGATAATGATCCTATCGGTCGGATAATTATCCATATCATCGGTAGAGATGATGGTCTCTTTCTTGGCTTTCATGAGGCCGAGATGCTTGCAGATCTCGATATTGTTCTTCATGCTGCGGCCTTCTATGACGACCTTCTTTCCGTACAATTCTGCGAAATCGATGATTTTGAGAAGCCTTTCGAGTAGGGAAGAGAAAGTAGCGATGATCAAACGGCCTTGGGTATTCTTGATGATCTGCTCGATATTCTTGTGCACGACCTTTTCAGGAATGGAAAAGCCTGGTAGCTCGACATTGGTCGAATCAGCCATGAGCATGAGTACCTTTGGCTCTCCATTCACAGGAAAAGCCCTAGCATATTCATCTTCTTCTTCTTGTGTAGGCACGCCATCGACGTGATCCAGTTTCAAGTCTCCGGTATGGACTATAGAACCATAAGGGGTTTCGATGATCACGCCCATGGCATCAGGGATGGTATGAGTGACTGCGAAGAATCTGACCTTCAATTTTCCAATAGTGATAGTCTCATTTTTCTCCACGACCTTCATGTCCAGCTTCGGCACATTGGGGAATTCTTCTTGGCGCTTTTGAATTAAGACAGAAGTTAGAAGGCGTGTAAAAATTGGAGGGTTTCCAATTCTTGGCATGATATAAGGGATGCCGCCTATATGGTCGAGGTGGCCGTGAGTCACTAAAACTGCGCGGATCTTCTCGCGGCGCTCTTCGAGGTATTTGGTATTGGGCAGGATATAGTCTATGCCTGGAGTATTCTCATCCTTGAATTGGAAGCCTATGTCGATGACTATGATGTCATTGCCAAATTCGACGGCGGTCATATTCTTTCCCACTTCTTCGACACCGCCAAGGGGGATGATACGGATCGAATCTAGAGCCAATGGCGGAATGGTGTCGCCATTTCCATCTTTCAAGGCAAACGGCTTTGGCGCTGATCTCCTGGCCGGCTTGGCGGAATCTTTGCGCATGATATTCATCCTAGCTCCAGCTATATGTCTGGAAGGCAACGGTCTATCTGAGGTCTTTTGAAATGGCTTTACAAAGGAATTGTTCCTATTGAAAGAGCCGGTCTTATTTGGAAAATTATTCCCGTAGACTTTGCGGGCACCACGTCCGAGAACTATCCTATGCTTGGATGGAGCGCCTGATTGTGCAGGTATCGGCGTTGTGAGAGAAGGAGAAGTAGAGGGCGATTGAAATGGATGAACAGCTTGATTCGTCTGAAGAGCAGGGCTTTTGGATGCATCTGTTTGCAAGATCCTCGTCTGAAAATGCCTGCGGAATGGCGGCTTTTGGCCTCTGTAGTTGTTGTTCGACCTTCTAGAGGGATCATTTGATCGGTTATTTGGTTGTGGTGATTGATTGTTCATTAGTTTTATCTATTATCGAAATATTTCCAGACTTTTTCCGTGGCTATGTACCAGTTGTCTACCGAACCCCATCGATCAGCGGGAACAGTGACCGATCCAAGGCTTATGCCTTTCAGAGATTTCGGTATGACATAGATGAAATCAGGCGAATAGATGAAAATGGCGGGAAGATCAGCGCTGATCTGCTGGTCGAGTGCGGCATAGTCAGCCATTCTAGCTTTGTCATCGTTAGTCGACCTGATATCTTCAAGGATCTTGTCAACTTTGCTATTCGCATACATCGACACATTCAAACCTGGCGCATTCCTTTGTGAAGAATGCCAGAAGGCATATAGATCCCTGTCTTTCCCGATCTGCTCGCCGAAGAGCAAAGCGTCGTACTTTCTAGTCCTGATGATATTCTGATAAAGATCGCTGGACTCAAAGACTTTGACTGTGACCTGTATACCGATCGACGCACAGGCATTCTTGATCGCTTCTGCGGTCTGTTGCAGGTCCGGAGCATCTGATGTATCAAGCTCGAAGGCGAGTGTGGTGGTCGCTGTTTTGGCGGCTTTCTTGATATAGATGCCGTTCACTCCTCGCTTCCAGCCGCTTTTTTCTATGAGAGCCCTTGCACTGGCCGGATCAGCGTCCATAGAAACTTCAACAGAAGTCGTAGCATTCAGGGCGGTGTTCAATATTCCAACGGGAAGCGGGCTGTCTATGGCTATCCCATAGCCATTCAAGATCGATGAGACCAGGGTCTTTCTTGGTATGGCGATATTCAGGGCTTGGCGGATATTCTTATCGGCGAAGATGGTCTGTTGATTCTGATTGAGGAAGACCCCAAAGATCCTCGGTAGCGGAGATTGGATGACTCGATATGGCTGTGCCGAATCCGATGCCAAACGCTTTGCTGCGGCCGGTGAGACTGCCGATAAGCTATCTACACCGCTAGTGTCGAGCGCGCTAAGAGCCTTCTCTTCGTCTGCGAAGAAATGAAAGACTATCTTTTTCACAAAAGGCTCTTTATTGAAATATCCTCCCCAGGTCCCAAGAATGTATTGAGTCGGAATGCCTCCTGAATCGCGGACTATGGATTGGGCCTTGTATGGGCCGGCACCTATAGGTTCGATATTGAATTGGCTGAATATGAATTGATCGTCGCTCACAGCCCCCCAGATATGCTTTGGCAAGATGCCTAAAGTCGTATTGATCAGGAATGGGGAATACGGCTGCTTCAGTATGAATTGGATTTCTCTGGTAGAAATCTTCTTCACGGTGACATTAGTCCAATCAGCTCGCCGTGGGCTCTTGAGAGCTGGATCTTGGATCTTTTGAATCGTGAATTCGATATCGTCGGCGGTTAGTGCTGATCCATCTTGAAAGTTCACATTCGGGCGCAGTTTGAAATCGTAGGTCAATCCGTCGTCTGATATGGAATAGGATTCGGCGATATCTGCCGTCAATTGGCCGTCCTTGTATTTCATGAGGCCAGCATAGATCAGAGTAGATAGGTCGCGATCGACATCTGTAACAGCCAAGACTGGATTTATGGTACGCGGCAAGCCAACGACTCCCTCATTCAAGGCACCTCCATGGGTCGGTACCTCTACCATGAATTGATCGCTAATGCGGATCGCCATAAAGGACAGCTGAAATGATAGCTAAGATCACAAAAGCTCCGAAAATGGCTTTTTCGGTGGAAGAGAATCTGCTTATATACCCCAAGACATTCGATCCGCGGGGTATACGCAATTCCTTTGCTTCATGGGAGTCGATGATATTTTTCATTATTCTTTGGTGTGTTGTAAAGACTGTCTATTTGTAATATGAGCTGAAGATTCAGTGTGGAACTAAGGGCTTCGTCAAAACTCAAAAGTAATCCTACTTCGCTCCTCGCTGCCCCTCCTTCGCCAAGGCTACGGAGGGCGCAGTCGGAGCTTCGAAGGGTAAGAAAGTCAAAAGGAATCAAGTGAAAATGACGATCTTGACAATTTAAGCTGGAATAAAATAAGGGGATTAAATCAAATTGACGAGAGCAGAAACAGCGAAGAGTATTCCGATGACTATTGTTGCTCCGAAAAGCCATTTCTCCATGCCTCTCCTAGTATGATATGCTGAGCTCCAGTTGTCGTTACCACCAAAAGCGCCGCCGACTTGAGCGCCGGTTCTCTGGAGCAGTATTATTCCGACAAGCAGAATGGACAGGATCACCTGAACGTAGGGGAGTATGAGTTTCATTGATGGAAAATAGCTTATCATAGGGGGGCCAGAAAAGCAAAACCCGTAAATGAATGTCAAATCATTGAACTTGAATTCTAGCCTGAAGCACAACACCTCCGAGGTAGAATAGCCGGTATACCATTACTAGCTAATCACCAACGGAGATGTTGTACAAACAGTTTACCCGAGACACTCGGGTTGAGCTAGCGATT
>CAIKAN010000080.1 GCA_903825415.1 uncultured bacterium | reverse complement strand
TGGCTGGCATAAGGAGGAAAAAGAAGAAAGGATTCTGGAGCACGATCATCGAGGCCGTCTATATCCCAGAATTTACAGCCAAGCTGTCTAGCCTTAAATAGAGGCATTGAGTTTATGAAGGTTCTCTGCTAAGCTAAAGAGGAAACCTTACTAATATAAGCGCGTATTTTATAAATATGTCAACAGACACTCAATACCTGACGAACGAAAAATTCGCCGAATTACAAAAGGAGCTCGATTTCTTGAAATCAGAGCGCCGCAAGGAGATCGCTGAACATCTCGAGTACTCCAAGAAATTAGGAGACTTGTCAGAGAATGCTGAATACCATCAAGCTAGAGAAGAGCAGGCAGAAGTCGAAGACCGCATCGGGCGCTTGGAACAGCTCTTGAAGAAAGCCGTCATCATCGATGCTGCAAGCGGAGATGTCGTCACTGTGGGAACGACGGTCCGAGTTCAGAAGGATGGCGATAATAAATCATATATCTATACGATAGTGGGGTCAGAAGAAGCCGATATGTCCCATGGCAAGATCTCCAACCTGTCGCCTCTAGGTTCCGCGCTCATCGGCAAGAAGAAGGGGGATACCATTACGGTCTCTACTCCGAAGGGAGAGGTGAAATACACGGTGGTTATTATTAAATAGATAATTATGGCCTCACTTGAAGAAATCAGACAAACTCGCCTCAATAAGCTCGAGATATTGAAGAAGTATGGAATGGATCCGTATCCAGCATCCGTTCCTCGTGATTTTTGTCTGGCCGATGCTAAGGATAGATTCAAGGAGAACGAAGCTTCTGGCAAGGCATTTTCCATGGCCGGCAGGATCAGGGCCATACGCGGACAAGGCGCTATCCTCTTCATCGTACTCGACGATGGCAAGGCGACTTTTCAGGCGGTAATAAAGAAAGATACACTATCACCAGAGCTATTTTCATTATTCACAGAGACAGTGGATATCGGAGATTTCATTAGTGTCACGGGTACATTCTTCACGACTCAAAGGGGAGAACAAAGCATCCTCGTGGCTTCATGGACCATGGCCACAAAAGCTCTCCTGCCTCTTCCTGAGAAATGGCACGGCCTAGTTGATCCCGATGAGAAGCTGCGCAAGAGATATCTCGATTTCATCATGGATCCTGAGCTCCGCGATCTGATGTTCAAAAAAGCGAAGTTCTGGGAGACCGTCAGGGCTTTCATGAAAGAAGAGGGATTCCTTGAAGTGGAAACGCCAACCTTGGAAGTCACGACGGGCGGAGCTGAAGCTGCTCCATTCAAGACCCATCATAATGATTTCGATCTAGATGTATTCTTGCGCATCTCGGTGGGGGAACTCTGGCAGAAGAGGTTGATGGCCGGAGGATTCCAGAAGACCTATGAGATAGGGAGAGTCTATAGGAATGAAGGCTCGAGCCCAGAGCATTTGCAAGAATTCACCAATCTAGAATTCTATTGGGCCTATGCCGACTATAATGATGGCATGGATATGGTAGTGAAGCTCTATAAGAAGATCGCAATGGAAGTCTTTGGAAAGACGGCTTTTACCTATAACGACCATTCTTTCGATCTGAATAATGAATGGGTCAAGATAGATTATACGAAAGAGATCAAAAAGCAGACGGGCATAGATATCATAAAGGCTACCGATGAGGAGATGAAGGCCAAGCTCTATGCGCTCAAAGTGTCATTTGACGGAACCAATCGCGAGCGTCTGGTGGATACTCTCTGGAAATATTGCCGCAAGAATATCACTGGTCCGGCCTTCCTCATCAATCATCCGACCATCGTAGCTCCTCTCGCCAAGAGCGTCAAAAACGATCCTTCCATAGTCCAGATGTTCCAGCCCATCATCGCCGGTACGGAGATCGGCAGGGGCTATTCAGAGTTGAATGATCCTATCGATCAACAGCAGCGCTTCGACATCCAACAGAAGCTCCTAGAAGGCGGCGATGAAGAGGCAATGATGCCAGACCATGAGTTCGTTGAGATGCTCGAGCATGGCATGCCTCCCACTTGCGGCTATGGCTTCGGCGAGAGGCTGTTCGCCGTTCTGGTAAATAAGCCTTTGCGCGAGACTCAGACTTTTCCGCTGATGCGGCCGAAGATAGGGTAAGGACGCACCGATTTGAATCAAACAGCAGTATCTATAATCACGTTAGCCGCGACCGTCGCAGGCGGCGACGAATGGCGACTTTGGCGGAGCGCAGCGGAGCCAAACGAAGGCATTTCGTCTCGCCGAGGAGGGAGCGGGGCTGACCCGCCTGCACTTTTTTCATCATGATTTCCGTTCATATTTTAAGCTGTCGCAATCGACAAGATATTTCGACTCCACGG
>CAIKAN010000079.1 GCA_903825415.1 uncultured bacterium | reverse complement strand
TGTTTTACAATGTTCATACGAAAGAGAGGCATATTGCCTAAATTAAAGGGCTTAATAACACCTTTATTTTAGCAAGATGCCTCTCTTTCGTTGTGGCTAAGCTGTGGAAAGTGCAGGCGGGTCAGGGAGCGGGGTAGTTGCCATTTATGAATAACTGTATTATCATATAACCATGCCTCCATTAAGCAAACTTACAACCAAGGCCAGAGAAGCCTTGCGCCGAGCCCATGAATTGGCCATAGAGCGCGGGCAGAATCACGTCAACCCCGTGCATCTTTTGACGGCTTTGCTCTTGCAAGAAGAAAGCATGGTCGCTTCCATTCTCGATAAGCTCGAAGTAGATACTCCCATGCTCATAGACGTGGCTCTGGAGCATATCGAGGCCCCTGAAGGATCCAATGTCCTTTCTCCGTCATATCAGATATATCTCACTCCCGATCTTGCTCAGGTGCTGGACAATTCCGTGCGCGTGGCTGAGAAGCTCAAGGATGAATTCATCTCTACCGAGCATCTCTTCCTTTCCATATTCGATGTGCCATGCGCAGCTCGTGAAGTTTTGGCTAGATTCAAGATCGAACGCGATAGCGTCTCGAAAGTCATAGAGGAGCTCAAGAAGAATCCTCAAGCAGATCATTCACAGCCCAAGAAATTCCGCACTCTCTACAAGTATGCCAGGAGCCTGACCAAATTGGCGGAGGAGAACAAGCTTGATCCTGTGATCGGCCGTGATAATGAGATCATGAGAATGATCCAGATTCTCTCTCGCCGCACCAAGAACAATCCGATCCTGATCGGAGAAGCGGGCGTGGGCAAGACTGCTATCGCCGAAGGCTTGGCTATACGTTTGGCTCATGGAGATGTCCCAGAATCATTGAGGGACAAAGAGCTGGTCTCTCTCGACCTCGGTTCTCTCATTGCTGGCACGAAATATCGAGGGGAATTCGAGGAGAGGCTCAAGAATATCTTGAAAGAAGTCGAGCGCTCTGACGGCAAGATCATTCTTTTCATAGATGAGATACATGCTCTAGTGGGTGCTGGAGCCGCAGAGGGTTCCATGGATGCTTCCAATATGCTCAAACCGGCTCTATCACGCGGTGAGCTTAGAGCTATCGGTGCGACGACGATCAGGGAATATCAGAAACATATCGAGAAGGATCCCGCTCTGACCCGCCGCTTCCAGCCTGTCATGGTCCAAGAGCCTAGCAATGAAGACGCTATCGCCATCTTGCGCGGTCTCAAAGAGAAGTATGAGCTATTCCATGGCGTGCGCATCACTGATGATGCCATAGTCGCTTCTGTCAATCTCGCTAGCCGCTATATCACCGACCGATTCATGCCCGATAAAGTCGTAGACCTCATAGACGAGGCGGCTTCATCTCTGCGCATCTCTCTCGAGAATATGCCTCCAGCCCTAGAGGAGACTCGTCGCAAGATCATGCGTTTGGACATAGAGCGCGAGGCTTTGAAAAAGGAGACTGACAAGAACGCCAGAGCCCGCATGGCCGTCATTGAAACAGAGATCGCCGATCTCAGGGAGAGCACTTCTGAGCTGGAACTCAAATGGCAAAATGAGAAAGAGACTATCACCGATATCAAGCGGATAAAGAAAGAGATCGAGGTTCTGCGCATAGAAGGGGAAATGGCCGAGGCCAGGACCGATCTAGCCAAAGCGGCGGAGATCAGATATGGGCGATTGCCGGCTCTGGAAAAGGATCTCGAGCTCAAAAGCAAGAGGTTGAAGAAGCTGCAATCATCTCGCCGCATCCTCAAGGAAGAGATCAATGCTGAAGATATCGCTTCGGTCGTTTCGCGCTGGACAGGCATACCTGTTTCGAGGATGCTCGAGTCTGAAGCCATCAAATTGACTAGAATGGAAGAAGACCTGAAAAAGAGGATAGTCGGACAAGATGAGGCTGTTACAAAGATCTCAGATACTATACGCAGGTCCAGAGCGGGTATCTCTGATCCCAATCATCCTATCGGCTCATTCATCTTCCTGGGCCCGACCGGTGTCGGCAAGACTGAGCTTACCAAGGCTTTGGCTGAATTCATGTTCAATGATGAGAAGGCTCTGATCCGTGTAGACATGTCTGAATTCATGGAGAAGCATTCGGTTTCCAGATTGATCGGCGCTCCTCCAGGATATATCGGTCATGATGAAGGAGGCAATCTCACAGAAATGATCAGGCATCGCCCGTATTCCGTCGTCCTTTTTGATGAGATCGAAAAGGCTCACCCGGAAGTCTTCAATATCTTGCTCCAAGTCTTGGACAATGGACGCCTCACCGATTCAAAAGGCCGTCTGGTCAATTTCCGCAATACGGTCATCATCATGACTTCCAATATCGGCGCGCAATATATCGAGAAGATGGAGCGCCTCGGATTCGCCAAAGATAGCCAGCACAATGATCGCGAGAATTATGCTGCCGCCAAGGACAAAGTCATGTCTTCGCTCAAAGATTATTTTCGCCCTGAATTCCTCAACCGCGTAGACGATACTGTCATCTTCGATATCCTCTCGCCGGAAGCGATAAGGGAGATAGTGGATATACAGGTCAAAGAGATCTCGAAGCGCCTGTCTGATAAGGACATCGAATTAGTCATATCTCCGGACGTCATGACCTTCCTGGCCAAGGAAGGCTATAATCCGCAATACGGCGCACGTCCTTTGAAGAGGCTCATTCAGACAAAGATACTCAACCCGGTCGCGAAGCTGATCATCGGCCAAGATGTGAAGAAAGGCGGCATTGTCACTGTGAATTTAAAGGGCGCAGAATTCGTCTTTGATGTGCGCAAGAAGCGCAAGTCTTTGGAGAGCGCTATGGTCATGCCTGAAGCACTGTTGCAGAAGTAGTCTGTATAGGGGCTAGCCACTAGTGACGGCCAATAGATTTTGTCGCTGACGTTCACTAATGGCTATAACCTAGTGGCTAATCGCTAATCAGACTTGAGATTAATGGGGAAAATGTTAGACTTCTAATCAGTCCGAAAACGCGCCCTACTACGCTTGCTCTGCAAGCTTCGAAGGGCAGAAATGCGCAGGTGGCAGAGCGGTCAATTGCAATGGACTGTAAATCCATCGACCTATGGTCTACGAAGGTTCAAATCCTTCCCTGCGCACAAGGAAAAACTGAGCTTTGCTCAGTTTTTTCGTGCGCAGAGCGACTCGCCTGCGCGAGTCGCGTGGAAGGATTTGAAAAGGTTGACGATCCAGTAGGATCGCCACTGGGTCAATATTTTCTAGGTGGCATACTACCTGGAAAATGCGAAACCTGTACCGAGTCCGTAGGACTCAAATCCTTTCCTATGCATTTTTTTACAATTCGCCAATATATAGTTGACCACCTGATGAAATATTGACTTGATGCTTTAACTGTGAGAGTGTGAATGAAGATTGAATATATTACCAACGAAAGAGATGCGTTTATGATCGAAACGATCCCTATTCTACTCAAGGTTCCGTCTTACCATAGACGATTCTGGACGATCGTCCGGCTAGTCCATGATTCGCTTTTGGAATCGGGGCTGACCTACAAGTTCAAAAAGATTGGGTCTCAAAGACCGCGACGGCGGGGCTCACCCCCGAGAATCATCGAGGAAAGCGACTTTGCCAGCCTCTATCCTCATTGGCCGGTCATCATTCTCAATGCTCAGATCGCCCAATTTGTCGGTCAGGAGCTTGGGTTGTGGATAGTCACTGGTGAGGGGGCTATCGAGACGGTCACCAAGAACAAGGGTTCAAACAATGACCCTGCTGAATGCGCCCTGCATACTTGGCGATTTAAAATAGGGGAAATGATGGGTTGTCGCCGTATGACCTTGCTTGACCTCGACCGTAAGCCGAGTGTCACGGTCTTCGATAATTTCATCCATGTTCCGAAACGCGATGAAGTCGGGCGGGATATGGAAGTGCTCAGGAAATTCATCTGACGGCGATTGTGCGTTCTGAAGCGGCGGCGGGAGTTACTGACCTCGCCGCTTTTTTGTGGATATACTTGGAATATCTTGGTATAGTTTCCTTGTCGGCGTGATTACAGCTGGCTATTAAAAACCTTATGTCATTCGAAATCGAGACAAAAGTCTTGGATATAAAAGAAAGTGAGATCATTGAACGTCTTTTGTCTTTGGGTGCAAAACAGGTTAGGAAGACGACCTTATCCGTCGATTGGTATAGATTAAAAGGCGTCAAAGAGGGAGAGGATCCCTGGTTTTTGCGCATCAGGTCTGATTCTGAGAGCAAGCATGAAGTCACCTGGAAGGCAAAGTCAGACATAATCGGCGTGGCAAGAAAGCATAAGGAGATCAATTTTCTGATCGATTCACCGGGAGAACTGTCAGACCTATTTCAGGAGATCGGGCTCGAAAAATATGCTCATCAAGAAAAAATGCGTACCTCGTTTTCAATGAAAGAATGGTCGTTTGATATAGACAAATACCCTGGCATGCCGGCATTCCTTGAGATAGAGGGGTCTAGTGAAAAGAGCGTCGGGGAAGCGATCAAGCTTTTGGGGCTGGAAAAGAATAGGACCTGGGCGAAAGGAGAAAGGATTTTGATTCAAGACATATATAAGCTAAACTGGTACGAGATGAGATTTTAATTAGATATTTCTTATTTAGCACCGCGCGAAACCTATACTGTCTGTAAGACTCAAATCCTTACCTGCGTATGAGGACATAATTTTTGCTCCCATAACAGATTGTTTTTTCTCTTAGAAGTGAGAAAATTATGAGATGGAAAATGAGAAAAAACATCTCGCTATATTTGAGGGCAAGCAGATCCGCAGACATTGGGATGATCAGTCTGAGAAGTGGTATTTTTCCGTAGTTGATGTCGTTCAGACTCTTACTGACCAAGCCGACTTTCAGACAGCTAGGAAATATTGGAATAAACTGAAAGAAAGGCTGAAAATTGAAGGAAATGAGTCGGTGACAAATTGTCACCAACTGAAAATGATAGCATCCGACGGCAAGTATTATATGACTGATACCTATCCAAAGGCTATTCTCCTGAGTGGGTCAATTTACGGTTGAAAAGCATAGAGATACGCAAAGACCTGACTGATGAATGGGAGAAATGCGATGTCAAAGAAGGCTGTGAATTCGCCATACTCACGGATGAGATCACCAGAGCTTGGACTGGCATGACCACTCGTGAATACAAGGATCTCAAAGATCTGAAGAAGGAGAACCTGCGTGACAATATGACCAATATGGAATTAGTGTTGAATATGCTGGCTGAGACTGCTACTACGGAGATCTCCAAAACAGAAGAACCAAAGGGATTGGAACCGAGCAAAAAAGTCGCGCATAGAGGAGGGAGGATCGCGGGAAATGCTAGAAAACAAATAGAATCCGAGACCGGCAAACCTGTTCTTACAAGTGAAAATTGGAAAAAGCGAAAGGATAAACTTTTAAAATAAATAGATATCTTTCTCTTGATAGCGACTAATCCACGATCACTCTCTTCAAATGCGTCGATATCCTTATCGCTGATTCGTATGAGATCACTCCGCACAACTTCGAGATATTCGCGATGGAATTTGGATCATCGGGGTTGCTGCTGATGACTGTGACCGGAGTTCCTATCGCCACATTGTTTAATTTTGAGACATCGATGACGGTTATATTCATACTCACTCTGCCTACGATAGGGCAGGCGATGCGGTTCGTGCCGACCAAGATCGTCCCTTGATTGGAGAGCCTCCTATCCAGGCCTTCGAAGTAACCGACTGGGATGGTGGCGATCTTCATATCCTTTGTAGCCTTGAAGGTATTGCTGTACCCGACTGTCTCGCCGGCCTGCAGCTTCCTCATTCCGGTGATGATAGTCTTCATTTCCATGACAGGAAGTATGTTCAGCTTCTTATTCAAGGTCACATTGCTCGAAATGCCATAGAGGCCGATGCCCAGTCTTGAGATATTCGCCTCGATATCATGGTAAAAATGATGACCATCGGTATTCGAAAGATGCAGATATTTGATGTTCGGAAAGGCGGATCTGAATGTCTGGACTGCTTTGTTCCAGAGCAGGATCTGTTTTTCTGTGAAAGACTCATCAGTATTGTCTGCATCTGAAAAATGAGAACAGAGCCCTTCCAGCACCAGTCCAGTGTTGCTTTTGAAGATCTCTATGGTTTCAGATACATCATCTACAGATATGCCTTGCCTGCGCATGCCGGTATCGATCTTGATGTGGATACGGCGCGGACGCTTTATGGCATCAGCCAGAGCTCCTATGGATATCATGCCCAGCTCGGAGTTCTCCGATTCAGGAGGGATCTTTTTGAATAGCCTCAAAATATCCATGCTAGTAATGGCGAAGCTCACGTCCTTGAGCCTAGCGGCAGCAATAGTCTCTGGTCTTGTAAAACCTATGACAAGGATAGGAGTTTTGACTTTCTTGGCTCGCAGGGCTATAGCTTCAAAGTAGGAATCGACGACGAAGAATGGCATCCTCTTTTCGTGAGCAAAGATGCTTGTTTTGGGATTCAGCTTATGCTGATTCTCCTCGAGTATCCTGGCGACCTCGATGAGGCCATGGCCATAGGCGTTGCTCTTCAGGACCGGGGCGATTTGGCCTTCTGGAGCGAGCTTCTTGAATTCATTCAAGTTGTGGATCAGGCGTCCTTTTGATATCTCGACGCTTATCAATGGCTCATAAGGGAAACGGCGCTTCGATAGCCATTTATGGAGATAGTCCATAGTCCCATTGTACTACTATTTTTTTTATTTTTACCACTTGACAACAACAAATTGACATGCTCAGCTCATGATTGAATCTAAGCGGGGCTGAATAGTTCTTTGTCTCGTTCCGCAATCAGCAGGTGCTGTTTGCGGGATTTTTGTTGGTGGAATAATAAAATATCAATGAAAATAATAAGACTCAGCTTTTTCATTATAAAAAATCCTCCACAAGCGCGGCGGAGCCTTGCTTGTGGAGGCGATCTTCCTTGGAATCGTTACGGGAAGATCATACGGTAGAATCGAGGGGTTGAGTTTGGTGAGTTTGTGAATCTCACCGTGCTCACGAAGCTGTTGGTATCCAGTGTCGCGGGTGCCGTATTGGTCGCCCAAACTTTTCCTGGACCAACCCCACTGGCGATCTCCAATTTCCATCGAGGAGTCGTGTATGTGAGCGCGTTCCATTGCGCGGTCGTGACATTCGCGGCGACACTGACACTGAAATCGTCGCGCGACGGCCCTGGGAGCTCGATGAACTGCACGGCGTCCAACTGTGCTGTCGGCCCATTGGGAAACGGACTGTAGGAATCGTGGGTCAGCACCCAATATATCTTCGTGACACTCGTGTTTGTCAGGACGATCGTGACTTCTGTCCAATTCGGTGCCGTCGGCAGGACAGCGATCGTCGCGGCGTTGTTATAGCCCAAATCTGAACAGACCTGGAATGTCGAACGTGGCGACGACCCATTCGTGCTGAACATATACTGGAAGCGCATGGCGTAGTACGCTTCGTAGTTTGTTCGAATGATCGTGTTTGTGACGCCAATAATCACGACCTTATTGGTATAATACACATTGCCCACCGGCCTGTAGGTGTAGAGCCTGGACATGCATCCAGGTCCGAGATTGTGGTGTGCGACTGCCATATACCCATTTATCGGAGTCAAGGTTCTCACACTCAGACCCCAAGGTAACAACAGGAAGTTGTTGAACGTTTGGCCCGACGTATCGGTGTACCAATCCACGCTATCGAAGGTTCCGACCCCGAACATCTGATTGTCGGTGACTCCGGCAGCCTGGATCACCCCTTGGATGAACGAAGTTCCCGACCGAATCAGCGGTTGGGGTTCGCCACCACCTTCGGCGGCAGCCGTAGTCATGAGCATTGGCGTGGCCCCGCCCACGAGCACATTGCTGCTCTTCCTCCGGTTCATCTTCGTGTGATCTTTGGGGTCTGGAGGAAATGGTGCCTCCGGCAACAAAGCCTTCAACTCCAAGAGCTTTTTGATCTGCCTCGGCGGCAGGTTCTTTTTGGCCGCACTGGCCGTAGCCTGTTGGGCCATGGTGGCCGCTTGGATGATTTTATCCCCCTGAACCTGTTCCGGAGTCAATTCCTGCGAACGCAGGTTTGACGTGGCCGTAAAGGTTAGAATGGTGGCGGCTATCGCCATCAGTGTGTTCGTTTTACGCATTTACCCTCTCACTTCTGTTAGGTTTTGTTATGTTCACTTAACCCCCATCGCATGATGGGGGTCCTTTCGCAGACTAGCATATATTATAAATATGTCAATAGTAATGCAGACGATTGAGCAGATCTATGTGATAGTGAAGATATTAAGGCATTTTATGCCTGAACTTGCGGTATTTATCATTATAGGATATATTGGACTGACCAAATGCAGAGGTCGGACCTCTGCTTAAAATATCATCATGAAACAAATCCAACTCATTCAGGTAAAGAATAAATCTACTGGCGAAGTCTATTGGACCCGCAAGAACAAGAAGAAAGTCACCAGGAAGATCGAGCTCAAGAAGTACAGCGCCAAGCTGCGCAAGCATGTCGTCTTCAAAGAAGCCAAGAAATAATTGAATTTA
>CAIKAN010000078.1 GCA_903825415.1 uncultured bacterium | reverse complement strand
GGCTAGTTCCGCCTAAGAGTTCATATCGACGGCGGAGTTCGGCACCTCGATGTCGGCTCACCACATCCTGGGGGTGGAGAAGCTCCCAAAGGTTTGGCTGTTCGCCAATTAAAGTGGTACGCGAGCTGGGTTCAGACCGTTGAGCGATCAATGGTCTACCATCGAATAAATGTGTGAAGTAACATTGACTGCTTGACAGTCTGAATCACTTCGAGAATGTGTGAAATCATTTTCGTCTAAGTTAAATAATAGAGAGGAAATATCAATCAACCACGGCGGTCCCGCGAAACTCTGAAAAGAATGTAGCGGGAACAAGTCGATTAATATCGGTAAAAGCGAAGCTTTTATCCCGAGTGAGCCCGATTAGGGCGAATCGAGGGATGGAGATCGTCAATACCGAGGGAAGGTTGTGAATTTCGTTGAAGGATTGTGTAGGGGTGTAGCTCAGCGGTAGAGTGCTGGGGCCAGAAATGGCGAACCCAGAGGTCGCTGGTTCAAATCCAGCCATCCCTGCCAAATTCTTTCAGGCGACCATCTGTCGCCCCTTCAACGAAATTCATAATCGCCCGTAGAGACTAAACATCGACAGTCCCACTTCGCTCCTTTGGAGCTACGCGGGATGAAGCTATAGTCCATTGCCAATAGCAATATTGGGTAACAAGCGTGAGACAGGTTGGTCTCCTATCTACTGCAGGCGTTGATACTTGAGGGGAATTGTTTCTAGTACGAGAGGACCGAAATGAACGAACCTCTGGTCTACCTGCTGTCGTGCCAACGGCACCGCAGGGTAGCTATGTTCGGATCGGATAAGCACTGAAAGCATATAAGTGCGAAGCCGGCCCCAAGATTAGGTATCGTTGAGACCCGTAAGAGATGATTACGTTGATAGGCTTTAGGTGTACGCGCCGCAAGGCGTTGAGCCGAGAAGTACTAATCCGTCGATCCTGTTAGGAACTCTGTGAGTCTGCTTATGTTAATTAGTGCATTATTGATGCTTATTTGAGATATGAAAGATTGTGCGCAATTAGCGGGTGCGCTTTGCGCAAGTGGATGCATTACGGTAGAACCGTTGTATTCGCTTGCGCATAGCGCACTTGCGAACCTGTGTACTTTGAATCTTGTGTTCTGGTGGTTTGGCGCTATGGCACCACCCGTTCCCATTCCGAACACGGCAGTGAAACGTAGTTGCGGCGATGATAGTCCTAAGGGGCGAAAGTAGCTTGCCGCCAGAACAGAGGATTCAAGCCTATTGTTAGCGATATATAACATTATATGAGATAATAATGTAGTCTTTTTTAACAGCTGAATAATGAATTAAAATGAGCTTTTTCAAAACAATAAAGGATAGCATCTACAATCCGGAATTCTATAGCGCGAACGCGAATGTCTCAGCCAAGAAAGCCTTTGGATACTTCTTCAAGCTCATCCTGATAAGCGCTTTGATACTGACCATCATCTATGGGATCATATACATCCCCAAAGTCGCATTTTTCTTGTCGCCATCGAATGTGGAAAGCATGATCAAGATGTATCCTCAAGACTTGGCAGTGACCATAAAAGACGGGCATGCATCGACCAATGTCAAAGAGCCATATATAGTGGCATTTCCGGCTCTTCCAAAGAGCAGCGCCTCGGTCGCATCAGCTCAGCCCAAGAATCTCGTTGTCATAGACACCGTCGATGATTTTAGCATGGATGCTTTTGCTAAGGCTGATACCGCGATAATGCTCACAAAAGACTATTTGATCTCAAGGAGAGACAGCACCGGCCAGATCTCTGTCCAAAAATTGCAGTCAATGCCGAATGTTGTGATCGATCGCGCCAAAATCTCCGATTGGGCTGGCAAGATACAGCCCTACCTGTTCATCTTCATCCCACTCATGATGATAGGCATGTATATCGGATTATTCGTCGCTCTCACTGCCTCCAATCTATTCTTTTTACTGATCTTATCGCTCATCGGAATGCTTATAGCCGCCATAAGGAAGATGCCGTTAAAGTACGGTCAAACCTACAAGCTTGGCCTCTATCTGATCACATCAGTGATACTGGTAGATATCATATTCGCGATCTTCAGCATACATATTGCTTGGTATATAAGCATCTTGATCTATATTTTGGTCTTTATCAATAACATCAAGATCGTAAGATCTCAAACAAAATAGCATGGCTTCATGGGCACAACAAAGGAGATTGATCTACGGAAGCTCGGTCACGATAGTGATCTTGGGCGTAGCAGCGGTTATCGGGTATCTCTCGTTCTATAAAGCCCCGACTTGTTTCGATGGTCTCAAGAACGGCGACGAGCTCGGTATCGATTGTGGAGGATCTTGTGTCAAAATGTGCGCTAGCTCGTTCATACAGCCCAGGGTCTTATGGACCCGTTTCGAACAGATCTCCCCGGGAATCTTGAATGTCGCTTCAATGATAGAGAATCTTAATGTCAGCGGAGAGGCATTCAGGGCTCCATATCATCTCAAACTCTACGACAATCAGGGCATTCTGATAACAGAATATGACGATACCTTCACTATCCCTCCGGGGAGGAATACTCTTGCATTCAGGGGAGATATCGATATCGGCAGCCGCATACCAGCTACCGCGCAATTCACTTTCACTGGCATACCAGACTGGCACAGGAGGGACGATCCGTTGGCTTATCTGGTGGTCATCGATAAGCAGTACAGTGAGGATAACGCAGGCTCATATCTGACAGTCAAGCTTAATAATACCAGCGTCAGAGGTCTAGGGAAGATATCTGTATACGCCATACTCTATGACAAGAGCGGCAATGCTATAGGATTTTCTAGGACTGTCATGGATGGAATTGCTGCTGGAGGCACGGCTGTGGCTCCTTTCACCTGGCCCACAAGCCATCATGGGGCTGTGGTATCTACTGATGTCTTGCGCGTTGTAGAATGAATGGATGAGGTGTAGCGTGACGCGGGGCGATGGTCTATACTACGGCAACGTATGTTTATCTCCCAAAATCTCAAAGAATATGGCTTAGACGAAGGTCTGGGACGTCAGCGTATAGATTGGTGGCTAGTCATGGCGATCGTCCCTTTGCTGGCTGCCGGACTTGTGACCATGCATTCTTTCACCGGCGACACTTCTTTCGCCCTGCATCAATTCATATGGATAGCCGTATCGTCTGCAGCATTCTTCGCTCTCTGTTTCATGGATTTGAGGTTCCTCCGTTCGACATGGGTATCCGTTTTCTTATTCATCAGCTCCACATCTCTGTTGGTGGCGCTGTACCTTATTGGTAAGATCTCCCACGGGGCGCAGAGCTGGTTCTCTTTCGGGGTATTTTCTTTTCAACCCTCTGATTTCGCGAAACTGGCTCTGATCATAATCTTGGCGAAATATTTTTCTCGGAGACATATCGAGATCGCCAATGTCAGGCACATACTCGTCTCCGGCTTCTATGCTTTTGTATTCTTTGCGCTAGTAATATCTCATCCTGATTTCGGCTCGGCCATGATAATGCTGTTCACTTGGCTCGGCATGGTGATAGTATCAGGCATCTCAAAGAAGCATCTCTTGGCGATGTTAGCGATCGGTAGCTTGGCTTTCATGCTCTTGTGGGGTTTTGGTCTCAAGGAGTATCAAAAAGATCGCATACGCAATTTTATCGATCCTATGGCAGATATCCATGGTGCGGGGTATAACGCTTATCAGTCCATGATCGCTGTTGGTTCAGGAGGCTTGCTCGGCAAGGGGGTGGGGTACGGCACGCAGTCGCGCCTGAAATTCTTGCCGGAATATCAAACAGATTTCATCTTTGCGGCCTTTGCCGAGGAATGGGGATTTGTCGGAGTGGTCATATTCTTTTCTCTCTATGGAGTGATAATCTGGAGGATCATCAAGAGCGCTATGCGCGGCGCGACTAATTTCGAGATCCTATATGGCTCGGGTGTGGCGATATTCTTCATCGTCCATTTGGCGGTGAATGTGGGCATGAACCTGCATATCTTGCCGGTCACAGGCACGCCGTTGCCTTTTGTGAGCTATGGTGGCACGCATATCATGACGGAATTCTTGGCTCTAGGCATCCTCATGGCGCAGCGGCGCTATTCTAGGCCTTCTCATAAGGAAGCGATCCAGAATGAGTTCTTGGGACCGAAATAGAAGAGTCTCTAATGTCAAAATCCAAAATCCAAATATCAAATCAAATCCAAAGTTCAAAATCCAAACCGATCACAATATTTATTTGATATTTAGTCATTTGGATTTGATTTGATATTTGGATTTTGGATTTTGAAATTTTGCTCACTAGATACGTTTTTTTCCAAATACAACTTCTCTACCTCCCCCAGCATCCTTTCCAGCGAGAACTTCGTTATGACCCTCTCTCTCAGAGCCGCGCCATACCTTCTGCGCTCTTCAGGGTTCTCTATCATGAATGAGATGCCGTGAGATAATTCACGAGAATTCTTGGCTTGGATGATGATGCCTGATTTCATATCCTCGATGATCTCCGAGACCCCTCCTACTGGGGTGGCGACTACCGGCAAGGAAGCACAGGCAGCTTCGAGGATGACATAAGGCATGCCTTCTTTGACCGATGGCAAGGCAAATACATTGAAAGCTTTGAGATATTCTGAGGCTTGATCTATGTATCCAGCAAGGAAGATGCTCTGTTCGAGCTTCTTTTCCTTTATCAAAGATTCCAGAAGTGGTTTATCATCGCCATCTCCGATGATCACACAGATAGCCTGAGCGTATTGTCTGATGACTGTCTCCATGGCGTTGACCAGATAGAATAATCCCTTATTCGGATGCAATTCGGCGATCGTCCCTATGACGAATCTCTTATTGAATGAATTGAAATCCATGCCGATATGCTTTGCCATGTATTGTTTGGCGCCATCCACGGACATGAGTATATGAGGCTGTATTCCCGGCATGATCAGTCTGATGCGATGCTTCACCCAAGGGAAGTATAGAGCTTGCGCATATTCATGCTCGGAGAGCAGGATGGTCGTATGTGCAATGATCATCGTCAACCAAGAGAAGAAGGCTATAGGCGCTTTTTGATAGAATGGCCGGCTCTCATTGAATGTCCAGCCATGAACGGTAACGATTATGGACTTGACGCCGAGGAGCCTTCCAGCCAGAGATCCTAGCCCCGCCGCTTTGGGGCTGTGAAGATGGATGATATCCGGTCTCTTGTTCTTTATGACGCTGTATACCTCCCTGAATGAGCCGAAATCTTTGCGCAAGCTGACATCTCTGGATAGCGATTCGATGGGGTAGGTGAAGATGCCAGCGCTCTCAAGGCGTTGCTGGAGCATGCCGCTGCCTCCGAGGGCCACTATGACCTCATGGCCTCGAGCTTTCATGGAAATAGCGAGATCGTATATATGCCTTTGAGCGCCTCCCCAATTTGATTTGGTTATGACGTAGAGTATCCTCATGCCTTAAAAGTATCATTTCTTGAAGGGGATTACAAATTGAGAATTGACCTAATTTCTAATTAACCTAATTGACCTAAGAAATGACCAATACCCAATGTTCCGATTGAGATTTGGTGTTTTCTTAGAAATTAGGTTAATTAGGTAATTAGGAATTATTTAACCTTGCGTATCTTGTTTAATCGTGGTAATGTTTCTTCCATGACCCGATTTGCTAGCTCAAAAGCCGCTATTGTGCTGGTGACAGGCGACCTCATCGCCTATATATTCTCCCTGATCTTCACCCTTTCTATTCGTTATGGCGAACTGCCGACTAGGGAATTATTGGCCATACACTTGCCAGCTTTTTCTATACTATTCGCTTTGTTCCTACTGATCGGGTTCAGTGCTGGGTTCTACGATAAGCAATCGTCTTTTATGCGTGGGCGGGTGAGCGTGCTGTTGGTGAAAGTCCAGTTAGTGAATATAGCCGCAGGCATAGCCTTCTTCTATTTTGCCCCTGTTGTCATCACTCCCAAGGCGAATCTATTCATATATTTCATCGTTTCTACTTTGGCATTGCTCCTTTGGCGTACAGCGATGTTCCCTGTGGTCAGCTCATCAAAGAGCCAGATCGCGATATTGATTGGAGATGGGAATGATGTACAAGACCTGTATGCCGAAGTGAATGGGAATGCCAGATACGGCCTTTCATTCAAGGAATGTATAGTGCCAGATTCATCTGTGGATGGTACGGTATCTGCGATCAGTGAAGCTGTAAAGCGATCTAAAGCAGATATTGTAGTCGCCGATCTTCATAATAAATCTATCGAGGCCGCCATGCCTTTCTTGTACTCCTTGATATTTTCCGGAGTGCAGATCGTAGATGCGAGCAAGCTCTATGAAGCTATCTTCGATCGCATTCCTCTATCTTTGGTGGGGGACAGATGGCTGGTCGAGAATGCTGGCACGGCCTTTGGTGGAAGGAGGGTCTACGACTCGACAAAACGGATGATGGATATAGTCGTCGCCGGGATGATAGGCCTTCTGTCGCTCGTCACTTATCCATTCGTATGTCTGGCTATCAAGCTCGATGATGGCGGTCCTATCTTCATATCTCAGAAACGCATAGGCAAAGACGGAAAACTGATCGAGATAAAGAAGTTCCGCAGCATGACATCAAATGACAGCGGCGCCTATTCGAATAATGGCAATGGCGGCAAGAGCGCGCTCAAGGTCACCCGCGTCGGTCGATTCATCCGTTTGACTAGGATCGATGAATTGCCGCAGCTTTGGAGCGTGATCAAGGGCCAGCAATCTCTCATCGGGCCTCGTCCAGAATTGCCGTCTCTGGTCTCTGTGTATGAGAAAGATATACAGTATTATAATGTCCGCCACTTGATCAAGCCTGGCCTCTCTGGTTGGGCGCAGATATTTCATGCCAAGCATCCTCATCATGGAGTAGATAAAGAAGAGACTTACAATAAGCTCTCATACGATCTCTATTATGTGAAGAACCGCTCTCTTTCGCTCGATTTCAGGATCGCTCTGCAGACGGTGCAAGCTTTGATGTCGAGGCAGGGGGTGTGAGGAAGACAGGCGGCAGATAATCATTTTCCGCGCTCTGCGGGGTCATTTCCTTGCACTCCGCATTTTCACAAAGCCAAAGGCCTCTCGGACATGCACGGCCTTTGTCTTTGGAAAATGCCGGTC
>CAIKAN010000077.1 GCA_903825415.1 uncultured bacterium | reverse complement strand
ACACATGATAGACGACGAAACTCGCTGGTGGATGCTTCAGGTTGAGTTTCAGGAACGATATCCCGGACAATTGAACATGCTATCACAGCCAATACCAAGGGATGTATTGCTGCGAAGCTCTCTTGAGTTGATCCCGAAGAGCATACGTGTATCGCGAGGTGACCGCATTTGGGGTCTTGCTGATTTGGTGATCATCAATGATGATGTTTTGGCGGGTAAGCTCACGGTCAGACCACCACCTGGACGCATAGCCGAGGAACCTCAGCCAGGAGTGCTTGAGGGTGCCCACGAGCCGAGATTCTTCACTTCTATTGTGATTCATGTTCCCCTCCAGATCATAGTCGTACACCGCGCCGCTGAGATTTCCAGATTTAACAGATCTGCCAAAGCGTTCGCGATGGTGTTTCACGATCTCTTAACTCAGGCTATCAAAAGCCTCGATATGAACGACCACTACGTTTTAGAGGTGGAACCGATTGCAAAGACCGGTTCTTTCGTGGAGTGGTATCACGGCCTTGATTGTCTCAATAGGCTTACAGTACACTACGTGGGACCGAACCTTCCAAGTCGCCCTGGTACTTTGGTCCATGAAATCCGAGAAACCGCGAAGTCCTTCAGAGATAAGCTAAGATCAGAAACAGTCGATCTGGTTGCAAATGAACCGCATCTTGATGAAAACGACATTGAAGAGCTCGATCAAGCAGTAGCAGAACGAAAGCTGAACATGCGAGCAAGTGGGACTCGCTCAGGAATTGGGACAAATTGGAGTAGCAAAGACCTGCCAGAAGCCGAGACTGCGCGTTTTCCTCTCACGGAGGAAGAACTGGCGCACCCAAGGGTGGTAGCGGAGAAGATCGCGGGATACCTTGAGGACTACTTTAGAGAGCGACTACGATAAATGGGGAGTGTGACAAAGCTCAGAGTAGCAGTTTGGCGAGATCTGCTCATCGCAGCGCTGATGTCCTGTTTGACATTTGGTCTGTGGGTGATCGTATTTGTCATCTTTGGAGATTCCGCAAAACTAGACACAGGATTTGTAACTTTTATGGGCGGCGTACTTGCAATCTCAGGACTCCTATTCCGTCAGTACATGATCATAGAAGTGCTCGACTATTTAAAGTTGTGGGATCGAATGAGTAAACTATTAGGCGAGATTGTTGAAATTTCCATTGAACTGGGATACGCCATAGATACCCATGTAAATGAACTAATCCAACAGAAGCTGCAGGCACAGCGATATAGTCGCTATGTCCGACGAGAGCTTGTTCTTGTTCCCTTTGTACCCTTGATTTTGATATTGTTTTATGGTTGTGCACTCCTGTCCGAGAAATCATTGCAACTGAGGGTAGGGTGCCTATTTCTAATGATTTACGGGGTGGCCTATCTTGCGATTGCCGCCCTGAGCTCCACTAGGCTAGCTTGCGCCCAGCCGGATCTTATGGAAGCCATAGCCGACCTAGAAGAGCTCAGATGCGAACTAGGATCGGGCATTGATCCAGCACACCGCACACAAGCCGAAAGAAGATGCGACTCAAGTGCGGAGCATGCCGAATAAAGCTAAGGAGAAATGAGGAATAGATCGGAAATTATGATTTGAATGACAAACGGGGAATTAAGCTATTTTCTAAAGGTTCGATTTAACTCTAAATAATTTTTTATTATATTTTCCAATTGTCTAATCATGTCGACACCTTTTTCTTCTGCTATTAATAAATCAAGCAAATTATCTATTGGTTCTAAAAGCATCGAATTAATTCGATCAGATTCTGTTTTAATAAGAGGTTTATGAAAGTCCCACATATCTCGTAAAGTGAAAAAAATATTTTCTAATACATACCAACCTACAAAGTTCTTTTCACAGGCTTTAACTTTTGTATTACAGAATTTT
>CAIKAN010000076.1 GCA_903825415.1 uncultured bacterium | reverse complement strand
CGGATCATGAAATGTTTAAATTATCTCACACCGAAGAAAATGCTGGAGGCTCATCGCAAACGAAAAAGGAAGCTCTGACTGCTTCCTTAATTGAAGATTTTCCGAGATGGAAAAATATTAAAACGAGGGTTGTGTGTGCTAATGTCCATTCGCCATATATCATAGCATGTATTACTCAGTATGTCAATGAGATGTTATTTTGCTCATCTAATGAAAGATATCTTTTGGAGCGCCGTATCTATGTTTATCAGATTGTGTGGAAAAAGCATTTCACTGGCTGTGCTAGAATATGAGCATAACTAATGAAGAAATCTCCTTGGAGGCATTTTAAGAATAAGTGGCTGATCGCTGCGGCTATCGTAATCGTCGCAATTGTGGTCCTTTTCTGGATGAGAAGCAGGAATAAAGCTCCTGCCTTTGAATTTGCCACGGCTTCTATCGGCAATGTGATAGAGAGGGTCTCAGTGACCGGCACTATATCTCCTGTAGACAAAGCAGATTTGGCTTTCGAAAAGGGAGGGGTCATAGCGCGGGTGAATGTTAAGGTTGGAGATAAGGTCAAAAAGGGAGATGTCATAGCTTCTTTGAAGAGCGCTGACGATGCTGCGTCCGTTAGGGCGGCGGAGGCGCAATTGGCTGAAGTATCGCGCAGCCTTCGTCCAGAAGAATATGCTTCCGATCGAGCTTCCGTCGATAGCGCCGCTATCTCTCTAGCCAATGCCGAGAAGAGCGCCAAGGATGCGCTCCGCGACAGCTATGTCAAAGCCCAGGGCGCCATCGTTAATTATGCCGATGTATTTTTCACCAACCCCCAAAGCGCCAATCCTAGGATATCTATCCAGAATCAGGATCTGAATCTACAGAGATCGATCAGTGATGAGAGGCTGTCCCTGAGCGATATGCTCAAAGAGTGGAAAGGCAAGATCTCTTCGAGCGATATGTCCACGGGAGACCTTCTCTTTGTTTCGGAAGGATATCTGGGCAAGATCAAGGCTTTTATGGATGATCTATCTCCTATGATAAACGATCTCAATCCATCGAATTCCGGTCTATCCCAGACCATCATCAATTCTTACATCGCGGCTATGAATAGTGCGCAGTCGAATCTCAATCAGGCTATCAGCTCGATATCCAATGCGGATACGGCTTTCAAGGCCGCTACAGCCGCCTTAAATCAAGCTCATGACCAGTTTGACCTACAGAAAGCCGGCTCTTCTGATGAGACTATAGCTGCTCAAGCAGCTAGGGTCGAACAGGCTCGAGCTATTTTGGCGAAGGACAGCATGGTCTCTCCCATCGACGGGGTCGTCACAAAAGCTGATCCATCTGTCGGTGAATTCATCGCTGCAGGTCAGAGCGGCTTCGCTGTGCAGAATAGCGATTTCAAGATCGAAGCTTTCGTACCGGAAGCTGATATCGCCAAGATCGCCATCGGAAATATCGCTTCGAGCACTTTGGATGCCTATGGATCTTATGTAGATTTTCCGGCACAAGTCGCCATGGTCGACCCCGCCGAGACCGTCTTAGAAGGCGTGCCTACTTATAAGGTAACTTTGAGATTCTTGAATGCTGATCCGCGCATCCGTTCTGGCATGACTGCTAATCTAGAAATACTCACCCATGAGATCGACGGTGTGCTGAACATACCTTATCGCGCTATCGTCGATAATAATGGCAGCAAGAGTGTCCGCCTCGTCAGTAGCGATGGTAAGTCTTATTCATCCGCCCCCGTTGAAGTCGGTTTGAAAGGATCGAACGGCACGATCGAGCTGATATCCGGATTGAAAGTGGGAGACAACGTGGTGACTTATGTGAAGTAAGGTTAAAACTCAAAACTCAAAAGGCAAAAGTCAAAACTTTTATGCAAAAATCTAAGGCGTATATTCAACATTTTGGCAGGGTTATTGATGCGACTGGAAAATTCAAGCATGTCATGGCTATCGCTCTTGACCCTACGAAAGAATACAAAGAAGGGATCATTCGCTGCATCACAAGCAGAGAAGGCGATGTTGAAGTGAGCGGATATGTAGACAGGAGCGAGATCTACAAGATCAAAGGCGATCTGGAAGCAGGCTATTCGATCACGGAGCGATTAGCAATGGCTGGGAGCGACCCTATCATTGGCTCACTGAGCAAGAGCGGTCTCGATTTTATTGGCCTTGAAGATCCGGACATCTTTGTCGATCCCGCTTCTGGACTTATGCATGTGTACTTCACTTTTCCATTCCTAGATAAGAAAAAGAAGCACGCTCTGGTCCATCTGGGGCATGCGGTAGGGAAAGATCTCGATTCTCTGGAAATGACCATGCCCATCCTTATGGCTGATCCGAAAACATTTGAGGGTGCCAAAGAGGTATCGATCGCTCCACAGAATAGTTTGGGGTCAAGGTTCAATCTTTGTGAATCCAGTAAAAAAGAGAAAGATTTCACATATTCGACAGTGCGCGTTGCTATTGCGGAAGATATGGGAAAGCCTTGGAGATTCGGTGATACCGTATTTCATCCGAAAGAGCATGGCATACCATGGATAGGCGGCCATGCTTCACCTGGACCATTATTGCCGAGATCATTCATTGATATTGGAGAACACAAATTGCTCGGTATCATCAATGGCCGTGAAGCGAATAAACGGGTAGGCGATAAGATAAAATACGGCATATTCTCTGTTGGGTTATTCATCTACGATTACGAAAAAGGTAAGATCGAATGGGTCTCGCCGGAGCCGCTCATTAGAGACACTGAAGCGGTCACGATCACATTCGCCAGTCAATTCGTGGAGACGAAGCCTGGGGAAGGCGTCCTATTCGCTCATGTGGATGATTCATTCGTCAGGGCTTATACCCTATATTCTGACGGGCTAAAAGCCTTGTTACCATGAACATCATCGAAGTAAAAAATCTCAAGAAGGTCTACCATGATGGTGAGACCAGCACAGTCGCTTTGGATGACGTCTCTTTCGATGTGCGCAAGGGAGAATTCCTGGCCATCATGGGGCCTTCTGGTTCTGGAAAATCCACCTTACTCCATCTTCTTGGCCTATTGGATGTACCTACTTCTGGCAGCTACCATTTCAATGGCAAGAATGTGACAACTTTCACCCCCGATGAATTGGCTGATCTGCGCAATCGCGAAGTCGGCTTCATCTTCCAGGCTTTCAATCTCTTGCCGCGCACGAATGTTCTCGAGAATGTGAAGCTACCGCTGTATTATTCAAATATTCCCGAGCATGAATGGGAGAAACGCGCCATGGAAGCTGTGGAATCTGTCGGGCTAGCTCATAGGATGCATCACAAACAAGCCGAGCTTTCGGGAGGCGAGCGCCAGAGGGTTGCGATCGCTCGCGCTCTGGTCACTGAGCCGGAAGTCATATTCGCCGATGAGCCGACCGGCAACCTCGATTCGAAATCCGGCAAGAATGTCATGGCGGTCATCCAGCACTTGAATGAAGAGCATGGCAAGACCATAGTTCTCATCACCCACGAGACCTCTACCGCTGAGCATGCCGAGCGCATCATTCATTTGATGGATGGGGTAATCGAGAGCGATGTGAGGGTGAAGGATAGGCTGACAGCGGAGGATGAGTTTGTTAAGTAAAATTTCAAAATCCAAAATCCAAATGCCAAATCAAGCTCAAAATCCAAAATCCAAACGCATACACTGTGTCATTCCCGCGCAGGCGGGAATCCAGTGTTTTCGATTCATTCTGGATTTCCACTCCCCGCCGCCGCGGGGACAAGTTTCGTGGGAATGACAGAACAGGGGTGTTTTTCAAAAGTCTTATTGTGACGCAGTCTCTGAAGGGGAGGGGAATAACTCTTTCCTACCGAATATCCGCCAGAAGTTTCTGGGCCTTGGTCT
>CAIKAN010000075.1 GCA_903825415.1 uncultured bacterium | reverse complement strand
TCTCTACCTTGCAACCCTCACTGTATTGCTACAGCAAGTTTAGTCTCCTCCGCTTTCGCTCGCCGCTACTGACGGAATACATGTTTGTTTATTTTCCACCTGGTACTGAAATGTTTTACTTCCCAGGGTACGCTTTCCGGGCTTGCGCCAGGAATCAGTAGAGTTTATCTACTGGGGTTTCCCCATTCGGAAATCTTCGGATCAAAGGTTGCTCGGCACCTCCCCGAAGCGTATCGCTGCCACGCTGCGTCCTTCATCGCCTTTTCTAGCCAAGGCATCCACCATACGCCCTTATATTTCCCATTAGGAAATCTAAGAACCGCTTATGTTCTTTTTGTTCTATGCTATTCCCGTCCCAAAGACCTTCGAGACAAGAGACATAGAATCACCTACATTATTTTCTTAGCCTGTCATTCTCGCACGAGATATGACCGGCTTCGTCACGCCATAGCTTCGTTAGAAGCGACGGCGGACTCATTACTTGATTTGAGATATGAGATTGTCAAGTTTCAATCGTTCTGCTAAAGAAAACCGCTTCGTGAGCGGCTAGAGCTACACTCCAATACTGGGGTATGGCTATGGCCGCTTGGTATTGGTTATCTTTTTCATAATCATTCTGGAGTGATTAGTAGTCTATACTAACCAGTTTTAAAGTCAAGGCCGATTAGGGATTAGCCACTCGGGGTTAGCCACTAGTGAACGCCAGCAGCAAAATACTAGTGGAAATCACTAGTGTCTAGGCACTATTCAAAACAAAAGCGGCCTCTCTGTAAGAAAAGAAAGGCCGCGATTGCGAGTAAATTCAAATAAAACTAATCTACGATATTCTTTGTAGCCTTCTCCAAGATCTTCTGTGCAACCTCTTTGCCTCCCAAGCCGAAGGCTAATCCAAAGGCCAAAGCAGCACCAGCGACTATAGCCGTGATGAGTTGGGTGAGGAAAGGAGCGATACCCATAGTAATGAGAGCGGTGAGAATAGCGAAGATCCAGATAGCCCATCGAGTGAGACGTCCCAAAAGCTCAGCTGAATGGATATTGCTGGCGCGAGAGCTGGCGACGACGATCTTCTCCATGGCGCCACCAACGACAGCTGCGACCATCAAGATCAAGACGGCGATGATGACATTCGGGAGATACACGACGACCTGATGCAAGAATTCATTGACCTGAACGAGCCCTAGGACCTCGAATGAAGCCATTAGGAACACTATGATCACGAACCACTTCACCAGTACGCCGACAAAATGGCCAGAATTCAAACTATATCCGCTGCGCTTGACTATCTCCTCGAATCCGCCGCTCTTCAGCAGAGAATCGACCTTGAGAGTCTTGAATATGCTCTCTACCAGCCTTTCGATCAGGATAGCCAAGATCCAGCCGATAGCGAATATAATAAGGGCAAGGATGAGCATCGGCAAGAAACTCACTACGCCGTCTGCAACATTGAAGAAAGAGTTATTGAGAGCCTCTCCCCAGCTTTGAAAGATCATCATGATATTTTTTTAGTTATTAATTACGCTTTTAATAGAACAATTATAGCATGACTGTAAAGAGAGGCCTGTGGATATGCCAGCGACTAGTCCCTACATTTCGATCCCCAATCGATCCAGTAGGGTGACGTGGGGATAATCTATGATATCTCTGACTAATCTGTCGTGTATACCCAGGCGATATTCAAAATCCTGCGTCTCAAAAGCTGAATAGGATATTTCCTTGCCTATCTCTGACTCTATTACACTGATGATCGATTCTATCTTTCCCATATTCAATTCTTCTCCGACGATCAAAAGATCCACTCGGGAGTCCCAGTTCTGAATGAAGACGCCCGCCGCGATCACGAGCTTGATTCTGCCGGTAGAAGAAAACCGGCGCGCCAAAGATTCATCAGCCTGGATGCTGGCGATAGTCAAAAGATTCTTCAGAGGGTCCTTGTATGAGAATTTCTCATTCAATATGTATCCATATCCTTTGATCTTTTTCAGAAAAGTCTTCCTGCCCTTCGTCACTGATATCTCTTTGCTGATAGATTTCTTCTTGAGCAACCCAACATCGGTCATGATATTCAGTTCCCTTCTGACGAGAGCTTTGTTGCATTTTGTATGCTCAGATATTTCTGGCAAGAAGTACGCTACCTGCTCATTGAATAAGAATAATCTGAGCACCTTAATCTTGACTTCACTTCCGAATATGGCGGTTAGGGTTTCCATGGTGGTTGTGTTTATAGAGCCATATTGTAGCAGAAACAGAAGAATTGTGTAACAATATCGAAATTTCAAAGTCCAAAATCCAAATGTCAAATCAAATCCAAAGCTCAAAATCCAAATGAATGCACTGTATTGATTTGACCTTTGGATTTTGAGCTTGATTTGAAATTTGGATTTTGAGCTTGATTTGAAATTTGGATTTTGGACTTTGATATTATAGACGACAAAAATCGCGCCGACTATGGCGCGATTTTTGCTAGATAAAATCTATCAAAAACTACTTCAACTCCACCTTTCCTCCAGCAGCCTCGATGGCCTTCTTCAAGGTCTCAGCCTCATCTTTCTTCATAGCATCCTTGAGGAGAGAAGGAGCAGCATCGACGAGGTCCTTGGCTTCCTTGAGACCGAGTCCCAAAGCTTCCTTGACCGCCTTGATGACGGCGATCTTCTGAGCTCCAGCAGAGGCGAGATGCACTGCAAAGGCAGTCTTCTCTTCACCAGCAGCAGCGGCTCCAGCGGCTGGAGCGGCTACAACAGCGGCCTGAGCTGACACACCGAACTTCTTCTCGAGCAATTTCACAAGCTCATTCAAGTCTATGACCGACATCTTCTCTATCGACTCGACGATAGCCTTGAATTTTGCCGGTATCTCGATTGTTTTGTTATCTTCCATATTATTTGTATTAACTTTATAAACTCATACCTTTCCCTGCTCTTATATTGAACTTTAAGCTGGCTGTTTCTTGCTGATCTGATCGAGCGCCATAACAAATCCCTGTATAGGAGAATTGATGACATTGACGAACATGCCGAGAAGGGCTTCTCTTGGCGGAATCGAAGCGATCTCCGTCATCTCTGCCTTGTTCATGAACTTTTTCTCGAATACCCCTCCAACTATCGATAGACGATCCTTGAATTTCTTCTGGAACTCGAAGACTTCTCGAGCTGGCATGATGAGGTCTTCTCCATATGCTAGACCGAACTCGCCTACCAATTCTGGCAATGTGCCCTCATATTTCTTATCAGTGAGCACTTTGGCCGATAGGGTCTTCTTGGCGATAAAGAATCCGACCTTCTGACTCTTAAGCCTGCGGCGCATGACTGTCATGTCCGACACTTTCAAACCGTGGATATTGACGAATACCAAGGAATTGGCGCCATTCACGATAGTATCTAGCTTCTCAATAATCTCTTTCTTCTGAACTTTTGTGCGAGCCATTTTTGTTTTTATTAGTTCTGATATTTGATTATCGCGGATCCGAGTACTGTGAGTGTATCGCTTTTTCAACAAAACGACATGGGAAACCACCGCCCTTTATGTCTTGCTAAATTCGGCTTTGGCGAAAAAACGATACACTCACAGTACTCGGCAGTCTCAAACGACAACCAAGTTCGACCTTTACAGGCTGACTGAGGAAAAATAGTGTTACCTCGGAAGGTCTTATTGCAATCCTATTTGAATAAGATCGCTCGCCTTCTGTCTTGAGCCTTGTAGACAAAATAACACTGATTGCTATAAATTGCAATGAGAATTGACCTAATTTCTAATTAACCTAATTGACCTAAGAAAATCCCAATATCCAATGTTCTAATTGGATATTGGGATTTAGTGCTTTCTTAGAGCTTAGGTTAATTAGGTCAATTAGAAATTCTTGATTCCCTACTCATACTGCGATACTAGAACATCTATCATATCGATGATCTCCTGCTTATCATCATCCGTCAAAGCCTTGAATCTCTTATGTCCCAGACTTTTCTCCAGTTTTTGAGAAAAATCATGGAGCTTCTTGAGCTTGCCTTTTTTCACCAGATCCTCCAATCTATCCAACCTCTTGATGAACGCTTTGGCTTTGACCGAAGAATTCCCCATGAGGATGATAATCGTCTTTCTCAATGATTCGATATATGAGATCGAATCGAAAACACCTGTATTCTTTTGCGTTGACGTCGCGCGGATATCCACGGATCCATCGCCATTCATATCGACGAGAAGCGGTTGAGTCGATGAGGCAATGATCGAATTTATGGAAGACGTGGCATTCACTGGCAATGACTGAGCTGGGACCAATTGGATAGTCGTCGAGGCAACTGTCAACGGATTGACGGGAATCGAATCATATTCCGCATGGCCGATCACCGCTCCGCTGCTTTGCCTGTCGATATCAAGATCGAATGTGCCGACACCGGTCCCTTTCACGACTATGGAATACTTGCCGCCATCATCGGGTAATTTGATATATGAATCCGTGTCATTATCATTATTTTGACGCTGTTTATAAGTACTGCCTGGTATTTTGGTCTCAAAGAATGTATACAGACCTTCTTCAACATCAGGCGGAGGCGCGATCGTCCCAGTATGATTGCCTTTGGAATCATAGACATTTAATTCAACGGGCGAATGCGTGCTCACGACCAATTCATTCTGGGAGCCGTCCTTGGAATAATCAGGCTCTCCCCAAGCGGTGCCCGGAGGCAAGGCGAATGAAACTGCCGCCTGTTGGTTATTTCTGATCATATTCTCGATGAGATTTTGGGTCGTGGAAGATTCCATGATATTGGCGTGGACGATATCAGAATGCTCGTCGTTCGAGATCTCTTTCAGATCCACGGAAACCGCCTTGCCAGCCTCATAGGCGGCGCTCTGCGCCACGACGGTGCCATCACCCATCGTAGTCGTAGTCGCTTGATATTCGGGAGTCGGAGAACAGATCGTGAATGATTGGGTCTCTTTGCAATCCGTCTCGTTGCCGTAGGAGACCGTTTTGACCGTGTCCGCGTTCCAGCCGATGATAGCGAAGCGCGCGATCGCGTCCGGCCAAGAGAATGGATCGATGATCGCATGCAGAGCGTCGGCGGCGGTCGTGAGCATCTTATTCCCGATGATCGGCAGAGAAGTTAGAGACGGATCGGGATTGACACGCACCCTGCTCGAATCGATGATAAAGGCCGACTGTTGAGAAGCCGAATTGATGTTCAGCGGGTACGAACCATCATCGAGACCGGTGATATTCGTCGAAGCGAAAGCTATCGTCGGCGTGAAGACTTTTGAGAAATACGCGGCTGAAGGCAGGAGAGAATAAGCGCTAGCCATATTCTCGCCAAGCTGTCTAGCCACGCTTTGATTCAAGATGAGGCCATAAGCTATCGACTGCGCATCGCCATGGAGTATGCTAGCGATCGCCTGCGGCGTACCCACATAAGGCACCGCCACGGAGATTACGGAATCGATAAGCTCAGACTTGCCCATATCAAACAAAGCCTTGACGAGGTATTTCGCGACTAGACCGCCATTGCTATGAGCGACGATGGTGACCTTGCCAGTCTTCGACCGAGAAGCCATGTCTAATACATCCTTAATCAGATAATCGGTAGTCGTCGCTTTGTTCTCCGGCCCCGCAACCACCTCGGCTATAGGCTTGCGCCAGTCATAGCCAAAGGACTTCCACTCATTTACGGTCCCCTTCTTGACCAAGCCGTCTAGAAAGCCCATAAAACCTCCGTAGACATGGTATAGGCCGAAAAAGACGCTTCCTATAGGGTCACCCGAGTATATCGAGCGATCGGTGCTAGAACCAGTTGAATTCAAAAATAGTTTTCGCGCATCGTCATTCCTATTGGGCGGCCAAAGAGTGTTAGTAGTCGCACCCATCCCAAAGAGCAGAGATTCTGGCCGGTATATAGCAGTGCCTTCAATGCCTGGAAGGAAAAGGATGCTGGAACAACAGACCTTCCCTGAGTCCGGATCAAAAGGAGGTTCTGTGAGAAGCCATGGCGCATACTCGACCAGACCTTTGACCTTATTTGCCCCAGATGTGATTGGACCATCGGGACTGCCCCACCAATCAACAGAGGCATGAGCCGTGCTCGTAGATAGATCGTCGATGCTATAGCGAGAATTATCGGCAATGACCGATCCTGATATATCTAATGACTCCACAATCTGATCAGGGTCGATCACTTCCAGAGCATTCCCTATGCCTCCAACTCCGTAATCTCCTCGAGGATCATTCACCTGAAAGACTGGAGCGGAAGACTGTATCCTGATACCTTCCATATTTCCAGTGATACGGCTGCCCCATATCTTCACCGAGCTTTTTTGGAACTGGATACCCATCATCGAACAGCCACTCACCGTGCTTGTAGCGATAATTACACGAGATTGAATAGCGCTTATGCCATTCTGACAGCCTGTGATATCGGCATCCGACATCACGATCGAACCCTTATTCACGAATATATCCAGCAGGCCATCGAATGAGACGCGGGACTTGCTAGCGCCATTCACGATCAATGTCCCGCCCATGATGCCGAGCTCAGGTCGAAGCGCAGCATTCGGGTCAGCCTTAACCTCCACGCCCTGCTCGATGGTCAAAGTCACATACATAGGCACGGTCACATTCCCAGAAAGGATATAGGGGCTGTCACTTTTGTCCCAAACCGTATCGGCAACGATATTCTGCCCAGGAATAATAGTATCCGCATGCGCAATCGCAATGAATGAGCTATCGATGATCGTCTGTAAAAGCGAGAGAGCCGCTATGGCGGCGATGAATATTTTCAGAGATTTTTTCATAGATCTGTTTACGATTAGCTGATAATGCCGAATCGTATCAAATCGAAATGAAAAAACGCTGAATTTCTGATAAAAAAAGGATAAAATTTGCACTTTGTCCTGTCGTCGCTCAAATGCTGTGCGAATATGCCATTCGCACGCATTCGTCGCTAGCCAGGATAAAATTATTTCCCGACCGTCTGTGCCGTCTGAGTAGATCCACCCGAACCAATATAGATCCCGGCCAAATAAATCACAGTGAAGCTTATCACCAAAATACAGATAAAGCCGAGAAGGAATTTGAAGAAGCTATTGTCGAATGGATTGACCATACAGACATTATATCATTCTATCAAAGTCTATCCATCACCCATCCGCACCGAGCATGCTTAACGCAAAATCGGGTCAAATGGTGTATTTGACCCGATTCTTTTTAAATTTTATCCGTATAATCAGTTTCCACCGAGCATTTCCGCGACGAATGCTCTAGTTATCGGCCCGAAGTATCCGCTTGCCGGTTTGATACCGTTAGCTTTCTGGAATTTGATCAAAGAATTTTTGGTCAAACTGCCGAATGTAGTAGTCTCATGTCCGACAGAGCCGACACCTGAAACAGCTATCGGATAGCCATGATTATTCAAGAATGATTGCAGGGCTCTTACATCATTTCCTACAGCGCCAAGCTCAAGATTCTTGGTAAAACTGTTCGAATCGGCCGTTGTAGCAGGGCTAGTGTTAGCAACGACAGGATTGCAAGAATACCCTTGAGGACAGCCTGAAACGACAGTAGGCCTGCAAGTAAAGCCCGCTGGGCAATTCGCCGGTTGAACCGTTGAAGAGACCGGGGCATAGTATGATCCTCCGCCACTACTCATACCGCCTCCACCGCTATAATAATTCACAGCAGGTGAATTTGTTGACGGTATACTATTCAAAGTGAATGCAAATCCGCCCTGCGGATCGGATGCCAAAGTCCTATCCGTATACATACCCAAACCAGGGTAATAGCCGGCCTTTGAAGCTGATATGGCCGTGTCCGAATCGGCCAGCGGGATAGCACAATAATATATGCCGCTCGAGCCGCTTTCCGAGCAGGCCGTTCCCAAAGAATTTCCGGCACTCACCGTTGCTCCGGAAATACCAGAGCCGTTTGAACCATTTACGTTTACTTTCAAGCTGAACGGCAAAGTAGAACCTTGATATGTCGGCGACCCGTTACCGCCAAAAGCGGCATTATACTGCGTGGTCGAAGACGTCAAGACGTTTGAGATAGCTGCATTCACATACCCATCGACTGAGGCAATCAGTGTGCCGCCCACGGCATCCGTAGATGAGGCTGCGACATACCATGATCCGCTGTTATAAACCTGGGATATAAGATTGAGCGCCCCACTCACCGAGAATGGCGAACCTGTGGTAGGCATAATGCTATTCCCCAATTCATCATTGAGCAAAGATATCTTCAGCGTAGATTCCAAACCTTTCGCTGTACCACTAATAGTTATAGGCGTGGTAGTTGCCGTATAATTACCGAGGGTGATCACCACTTGCGTAGTACTCGAAGTAGTAACACTCCCAAACCCGCTATTTGTGCTCGTAGCGAACAGATATCCCGGTGCGCTTATATTGAGCGGAGCAGTCGTGTCTACATTGTACCAATATAGGGTAGACCCATTCGAATACCCTTGCGTCGTTGTAGATTGGCCATTATAAGTCGTATTCACCCGCGTAGGAATCACTGATGTGCCGAATTGATCGGCGACGATGACCTTCAGTCCGAACTTGAACGGGTCACCATTGTATGTAGCACCTGTACCTCCATCAAAAGCTATTGTCCTTTGTACAAAAGACGATGTTGTGGCATTCAAGTACGAATTATTCACATAACCGCTCGAAGTCGCCGTGATAGTAGTACCTGTATTTGCCGTAGAAGATGCCGCCAAATACCATGCAAGATTGCTATAAGTCGAGCTGGCTAGCGTCATGTTTCCGGAAACAGAGAACGGCTTGAAAATATCCTGACCTGGCATAGCGCTCTGCGCGTCAGACTCCCTCTTCATAGAGGTCACTTTCAGGGTATAGTTCGTCGTCGCGGTTACAGACAGAGGGGCACCTGTATATGTTCCGTATGTAGTTGTGGAAACATAGCCTGTAGTCGTGGCAGTAACGCTATAAGTATCTCCATCATGACATCCGTACGGCGCCGACCATAATCCTGTAGATGACGCGATCGTGAATGTCCCATCGGCAATAGTAACTCCAGATACAGATGTCGTAGCATTTCCAGTACTGCACCAGAGAGCGAATCCTGTACCAGCCACTGGATAACCCAACTCGCTTTTCACAGTCATGTTTATATCTCCGTTAGCCGCAAAAGCAGACAACGGAACGAGTGAAGCCGCCGCCAGAACGGTTAAGACACCACTAATGATTATTGTTTTTTTCATACAAATTAAGTGACCAATAAAATCTCCTCACGATATCGGAGATAAGAAGTCAAACAGATTTCTATGTTGTAATTGTACCTCTGCCACAATAGCACACACAACCCTCGTTTTAATATTTTTCCATCTCGGAAAATCTTCAATTAAGGAAGCAGTCAGAGCTTCCTTTTTCGTTTGCGATGAGCCTCCAGCATTTTCTTCGGTGTGAGATAATTTAAACATTTCATGATCCG
>CAIKAN010000074.1 GCA_903825415.1 uncultured bacterium | reverse complement strand
CCCGTACCGGTTCGTCCTGCACCCGCGGTCCCAACCAGACCCGTCGAGCACCGAGAAGAGCCCACTTCTCCGGTAGCACCTCAATTTGTAGGTGAAGCCAAGATATTCCGCTTCGGCAAGACAACCGAAGCTGTGAAGGATATGTTCATTGCTTTCATTACCAAGATGTTCGATTCCGATCCTGACGCACCTCTTAAACCAGTAGCTGTAGCGGCTAAGGAAGCAGGGGTATCTAGTCAATTGGCCGAAACCTTTGCCAAGAGATTGCAGGAGATCCGCGGTGTGAGGGGGGTGACTCTCATCGAGAAGAGAAGCGATGAAAAACTTTATCCCAACTACCCACAGGCGTATATTATATCATACGCGACCGCTGAGCCTTCGCGTGAGAGGTCAAAGTAAGTGTTTCTAAAACAAGACGAAGAGACTCGCCATACCATCGAGGAGATTTCCGCTCTCTCGGGTATTCAGCGTGATGTGATTAGAGAGGTCTGGGAATTCACCTTCATCAGGTGGGTGGAGCAGCTCACAAGAGAGCCTACAAAGTTGAATAATCTGACCATCCCGTTTTTAGGGAGCGTCGGGGTTCGCTATGTAGAGGATCAGCTGGGCATGGACGGGACTATCGAGACGACCGTGGATTCCTTTGTGAGCCTATCCCCTTTCTTCAAGAAAGTGATCGGCGAGGTTTACGACGGCAAGCAGAACACCATCACCGAGCTGCTCGAAATCAAAATTGACAATGCAATCAGTAACATCATCGATGGCAACGACTAAAGCTTTCAATACTAATTGTATATGGTAAACGCATATTACAGGTCAGAACCAGATAAACTCTGGGACAGATTCAAAGAACAAAGCAATGGTCACGACTCGTTTTACGACGGGTGTCGCACTTATTTATTGGAGCAACACGGCTCCAATTTTACTCAACTGATTGAAATTCTTTCTCCTCCTTATTGTGATTTTGAATATTGGGAAGAAATGGCCATAACAGGTCAGGACCCGCGCAAGATTATTGATGAGGTATTTCAGCGGGAGCAGCAAGAGCATGCACAGCGTTATATCATGAATGTGGTTTTAGGGGAATAAATGAAAACTATAGGAATTTATAAAATTACTAATCTTCTCGATAAAGAAGAAAAGTTCGTGAAAAACGAACTCACGAGCTTGTTGCTACTAATTTAGATAGTAATTCCGCGGAGGGTTATAATGTCTGAAATACTTCGAGAAAAAAAGGGCCCGAACGTAGACGCCCTATACCAAAAGTTGTTCACCATAAAAGAAGAACTGATCGACATCATCAGTATTGCCCAAGAGGCGGCCAACGACGCAGGCAATTTTGGCGGTGATATTTCCAAAGTAATCCCTAATCAGCTTCGAACTCAATTTGTGATTTTGGTTCAAAATCTTATCAGTCAACAAGGAAATCCAATCGCGGTAGACTCTATTATAGCTTATCTCGACAGTCTTCCTCTTTCTAAGGTTCGCGTTCCTCGTGGTGAGGAAGCTATGGCTGAGCCTCAGGCGGGAGCCAT
>CAIKAN010000073.1 GCA_903825415.1 uncultured bacterium | reverse complement strand
TGAATTAGATGATGCTGTGCCGCTTGATGGCGATGATGCCGCTGGAGGAGTACTGCCAAAGCTGCTATTGCCTGGATTTGAGCTAGCTGTACCAGTAGAGCTACCAGGAAATACATCTCCCCATGTGCTGGGTTTTCCATAATCAAGCCCAAAAGAGTTCTGCAATATATTCACGAATCCCCAGAATGACAAGATCACAAAAAATCCGATCACGCTCCACATCAGATATTTTGAGCCCTCCGTACGATCGCTTTCGCTCGGTCTGATAAAGAACTGGATCGTATACCAAACGAACATGAGAACCGCCAATCCCATGAGCAATAGCAAGCCTTTGTTAAGATAGATTGCAGCACTCGACATCAAATCGCTCAAAGTCTTTCCTGCGGCAAAAGTCACACACGGGAACAGTATCATGAGAGCGGCTGAGATGCGCATTTTCATATGTAAATCTTATCAAAGAACCCACAGATCTACTAATCAGATTATCAACACCCTGATGGCATTAACAGACAAAAAAGAGCCACGTTGTTTAGACGTGGCTCTTGCGATGAATAACGAAGCTCTTAGCGGATGAACAGACTTGTCCACGGCTGATCGAACAGATGTCCGTAAGACAGATCCCCGCCAAGCGACCAATCGATCCCTTCGATCTCAACTGCGTAAAGATTTGCCACAGGACTTTTTACGCTGAAGATGTAGGTAAGAGTGAAGGTTGCAGTGCCAAAACTCGGAACTGTGAAGGACTTTCCGTCGCCAGAAAGAACCGCTCCCAAGGGTGCTGAACACGAAGTCGAAGCGTTCATACTGTCAAGACTGACCTTGTCGCCGTTGACAAGGACAACGGTGTTCCAAATGAACGACTCTCGTTGCGAGTTCGGCATCCACAAGGTCACATTCTGACCGACAGCAAAGACACTGACCGGAAATGAGAATGCATACGTCTTGAACTCATTGGTTCCATCGCTCGAAACGGTCATATTGACCGATGAAGATCCTGTGAGGCTGAAGGCCGGACCGGCACCGAGGACAGTCACGGCATTTCCGATCGCGCTTCCATACACTGGGACGGCCAGATCAAAAGGATCGTAGATGGTCTGAGTGTCATTATCGGCGATCCACGCAGTAACGGTCAGGCGAGAAAAGGACGTAAGATCGACCTTAACGATGTATGGAGCAGTCGAATCCGCAGGGATCGTGGCGCCTTCGGTATTATCCGCTATGATGCCAAAATCCGCTTGCCCGCTCAAGGCCGAAGCCGAAGAGATCCGTGTACTGCCATGATACAGATACGCTGCCGTCACGAAGCCGGAACCTTGTGCGCTGATGTTCACCTTCAAGTCGTGCAAATGGAGAACCCCATTCTTCGCGCCGACATCAAAGACTAGCACTGTCAGACCCAACGATTGACCGATCGTCGTATTATCGACGGGCACAGTCATGGTCGTGGGGCTCGCAGCGTCTAGGGACAGGATTGCCGTCGCATCGCTGGCAAAGATCGACCTGTAGAACAAATGCCCAGAACCGGCCGGCGGGAAATTGGTGAAACTGAAATTCCCCTTATTGCCCTGAATAGCAGCGAGATTCACCCAATTGGTGAGATCCGGCGATGCTTGGATGACATAGGTCGCACCTGCGACCCCTTGGAAATCGATAGCCACGGCTTGCACCGGGCGGATATTCAAGGTTTGGGACATGACCTGACCAACGATGGCCAAGAAAGACAGGACGACTAACAGACTTTTCTTCATAATACCCTCTCTGAAAACTGACTTATTGATTAATATTGATTTTTGCATGCACTAGCGCACGCAGCTATCCATTGACAGTTAAGCATAATTATAGACTACTGTCAATTATAATGAGATAATATAGCCGTGTTGAGCCACAACCCCATAATGGAACACTGCGTTTTCATCTAGCCTTTTACTAAATATGGCAAAAGGAGGATTTCCCTACCTCACCTCCCATCCTTCCACTTTCACCTCTCCATTGATCTTTTCCATGATCCCATTGACCTCAGAATCGGTCAAAGTCTTCTCCATTGACTGGAATATCATCCTGAAAGCATAGGAAATCTTCCCTTCTTTCTTGAATGTATCGAATAGCGAATGCCTGGTGAGCAAACCGTTTGCACTGGCATCTTTTATTCCCTTTTCAATCGAGGACCAGACCTCTTCAGCCTGAATCGATTCTGGGACAAAAACGGCGATATCGCGGACGATGAATGGGTAAGAAGAAAATCTCAGATAACGGTTGACAGAGGCTGGACGGAAATCTAAGTCTTTGACGTCTTTGCTAGGCTTAAAGCTTTTTATCGCTGGGGACAGATCTATCTCGACTATCCCATTCGTCTGTATCTTGGCTTTGCTGAAAATGCCATTCTCGCTAAAATCAGAACTGAGCTCTTTTTCCAGCGTTTCCAAAGCTCTCTTGATCAGATCTTCGGACTTAAAACCCTTTACTTTCTTTACCTGCCTAGCTCCGATAGCTAGATGGATCTCTTCCGAGTCTTTTTTGAATATATGGCCGATCTCAAAGATTTTGATAGCTTCCAAACCTAGAAGATCCGCATTGAGAGCGTTCTTTTCTAGACAGCTAGCCATGCCATGGGTCAGATCAGACCGCGCAAAAGCTTTGTCTCTAGCTAACGGCTTCAACGTCTCAACCATCCCCTTTTCAACTAGAGTGTAGAGTATGACTTCAGAGAATCCTTCCGCCGTCAAAATATTCTTTATCTTCTCGCATAGATAGAAAGTCGGATTCGCGTCCGGAGCCTGCTTGAGCTTCATAGGCAGGATCCCTATAACATGATCATAGCCATAGATGCGGCCCACCTCTTCCACTATATCTTCTTTTATGACGAGGTCGAGGCGCTTGTAAGGTATGGAGAGCTTCCAAAACGGCTTTGAAGCCGAGCCTGTGGAAGAAACAACGATATCCATTCTCTCCAATATCTTCTTAGAATCTTCAAGAGAAATCTCCACTCCTAGTCTTTCTTCGATATAAGACGGATCGAATTCAATGACGGTCTGTTTCGGCTTTGTCGGATAGATATCCACGATCGGTCCGAACTTGGCATCAGGAAATACAGACCTGACAAGATCGCAAGCATTCGCCATGCCCTGTGAAGCCAACTCTTGGGTTATCTCGTTCTCAAAGCGCTTGGAGGAATCGCTGCGTATATCATATTTCGTAGAAGTGCGACGGACAGCAGACGGCTCAAAATTGGCTGATTCGATGATTATCTTTTTGGTAGTTTCAGATATTTCGGCTCGCCTCCCGCCTTTGGCTCCCGTCACGACCAGAGGTCCTTCATCATCGGCAATGACATTATCTTTTGCAGTCAGAATGAGCTCGCGACCATCTAGCAAGGTAATTCTTTCTCCATCCTTGGCTAATCTTATCTTGAGCGATCCCTTGACCTTATCGGCATCGAAGGCATGCATCGGTTGTCCGATATCATACATGACATAATTGCTGATATCGACTAGCGGGCTTATCATCCTCTGACCAATAGCTTCAAGCGAGCACTTAAGCCAATCTGGGGAAGAAGATGGCCGTGAAGATCCTATATCCACATATCTGATCATATATCTGCGGCAGAACTTCGGATCTTCTATCTCTACCTTCGGTTCATCTTTGATCGTGGCCTTGATCTCCGGTGCCAGACGATCATTCATCTTCATCCCCGTAATGAAAGAGATCTCGCTAGCAACTCCTTCATGAGAGAGGCAATAGTGAGCCATATCGGGCAATATTTTTACATCCATAACGGTATCAGCGATCTTTCCATTTTCACCTTTGATCTCTATCATTCCTTCCACCTCGAAAGAGTGGAAGGTGAAAAGCTCTGCCAATTTTTCTGGGGCAGGTATCTTTTCCTTGAAATATGTCTGTAACCAGTTATGTGAGATATTCATATTAGAATTGATGGATGAACCTCAAGTCGCCGCCATAGAGGAGCCTGATATCGTCTATGCCGTGCTTCAACATGACTATCCTGTCGAGACCGAAAGCGAAAGCCAAGCCTTGCCAAAGATCAGGATCGATCCCGCCAGCTTTCAAAACGCTAGGATGGACAAGACCCGCTCCGACTACTTCAAGCCATCGAGGCTCGCTTTCGCCGGGCTTCTGCCATTTGACATCGACTTCGACGCTCGGTTCCGTGAATGGAAAAAAGCTGGGACGGAACCTTATCTCCGCCTTATCTCCAAAAAGCTTTTTGAACAGATGTTCCAGTACTCCTTTGAGATGCGCCAATGAGACTTTCTTGTCTACATACAGCGGCTCGACTTGATAGAATTGGGCTTCATGAGTGGCATCGGTCGCTTCGTTGCGGAAGACCTTGCCGATCACGACTGTTCGGAGAGGTGTCGAATGAGTTTCCATATAACGGACCTGTCCTGCTGATGTCTGAGTCGTCAACAATCGTCGCCCTAATTCTTGGCCTTGAGGGCCACGATCGGACGCGCTCATGCCTTTCACCCAAAAAGTATCCTGCATATCTCTGGCCGGATGGTCTTTCGGTATGTTTAGAGCATCGAAATTGTAATACTCATATTCCAATTCTGGGCCTAAAGCCACCTCAAACCCCAGCTCATAGAGCGCCGAATAGATCTCGCGGATAGTCTGAGTTATTGGATGCAGATGGCCTGCCTTGATCTCATTGCCGGTTACGGCAGACTTTATAGGATTCATGGGTATAACTTTATCAGAAAAGAGGGGCTTATACCAACCTATTGACCTAATAGGAATCGATGGTAAACTGGTCAACGGTCGGGCTCTTTGGAAGACGCTGGTTACGCTGGACGCGCTCCATGATCAAAGCTCCTCCAGCCCCCTCAGGGAGTTCTCCACTCCCCACCGGCTCGCCATTGAGCCCGACCTTTCCTCGCAGGCACCCGCCAGCGAGGCTTTTTTATATTTGAGGTGTGACTTCACTTTTGCCTTTAAACTTTTGACCTTTAACTTTACTTCTGAGCCACCTCCCAGGCTTGAACTGGGGACCTTCGCTTTACAAAAGCGTTGCTCTACCAACTGAGCTAAGGTGGCGTTGGTTACGGCTTTAAAAGTAGCATATTTCAGTGATTATGCAAAATACAGAGGTCGAACTCCTGTATAAAAAGAAGAAATCATCGTTTTGATGCGATGACCTCCTCTTCAATACACTGCAAGCGAATACAGCTCTTTGGCCTTTCGGCCAAGGTATTGGGCATTCTGGCTCAATTAACAATCGAATTCATAAATTGATCAATCCTTTCAAGGAGTGCAATATATTCATCAGCTGTTTTATATCCACTTGGTCTTCTCATAAGCTGCATGGCATTTTCATTAAATCCGTCGATCTCTGTAGCAAAATCTCTAGCAATCGTCGCGCTATTAATATCTATGCCTTCAAGTAATTTTGCGACTTCTCGAAGTGGATCAGAAATATGCTCCGAATAGTTTCTCGACACATTCAAAGCCACCGGATTTCTGATTTCTGGTTTTTCTTCGATTTCACCAATATGATAACCTTTTGCCGAAGTTATTTCTCCATATTGAACCATTATCTTTACTCTCATTTCTTCAGGGATGATGACCTCACCATTACTCACTGGACCTTCTCGCTCTATGCTATCCATATGTTTTTAGTTAGTGTGAATAGTAATAAGAACATATTATCAAAAAAACTAGATATCGCAAACTACTTACTTCTCCGCCGATATCCTCCTCAAATAGAACGAAGCCCCTTCATGTTTGACCTCTCCGCGGCCACGAACGGCATCGATGACTTTCTTGGAATGAGGATTGATGAGAGCGCGATGTTTGACCTCCACATAGGCTTTGCGGATATGCAGGAGCACATGAAAAGCGATCCATTGCGCAATAGCGATGAATGTATGCTTATTGATATAAGAGATAGTCAATCTGACCGCGCCGAAGATGGCATGGAAGATATCGTCGCTTCCCTTGCCCAATCGTGAGACCAATGACGCATTGCCGGTTTTCACTTCATGGCGCTTGAGCGCTATCATGAGGATGATAGCTATCAACGACACATAGAAGATTGTAATGAGTGTATACATTATTAGCGTTCCATGACCTTGAACCTGATGAACCTGCCGACAGCGGCTTTCTCTCCAAATTTCTGTACAGCGCGATCGACTAGGCCTTGAATGGTCACAGTCTGGTCCTTGATGAAAGGCTGATCGAGGAGGACCATCTCGCCGAAATACGCAGCCAGCTTGCCCTCAAGAATCTTCTCCTTGATCGCTTCCGGCTTGCCCTTTACATCAGCTTCGAATACTTCCTTGGCCGTCTTCTTGTCGGCTTCACTGATGTCATTCTTGCTGAGGAATTTGGGATTGGTAGCGGTGACATGCATGGCGATATCTTTGGCCAAAGCCTTGAATTCATCGTTATTGGCCACGAAATCGCTCTCGCAATTGAGCTCCACCATAGAAGCCACAGAACCGTTAGCATGGACATAGCTGCCTATGATGCCGGAATTGAATTTCCTGTCAGCCTTCTTGGCAGAGAGCTCGCCGCTCTTCTTCCTCAGGATCACGATAGCCTTCTCCATATCGCCGCCAGCCTCTTCCAAGGCCTTCTTGCATTGCATAATGGAGATACCGGTCTGATCTCGGAGCTCTTTGATCTGTTCTGTGGTTATCATATTTGTATTTATTATCTTAGATTCTAATTTGCTTGAAGTATCTGTTACCGAGGCCTTTTTATCCTTTGTTTCTGGAAGCGGTAGCTTGGAATTAACAGGGGGCTTATTCTGGCTGGGCCTAGGAGGCCTATCGCCGTGTCCGTTAGAGCTAGATTTGAACAGGAAATTGAGGGGGCTTATCATGGGAATTTCTATTGCGGCTTCCCTATATTATATCGCGATTGGCTTAGGCTGTCTTACCGGCCTGATAAGACTTCTTGATCTCATCTACGAAGAATTGGATGCTCATCTTGGAACCGTCATTGCCGAGGATAGGATAAGTGACGCCAGAGATATCACAGTCGGAACCGCATAAAGCGATAGTAGGGATCTTGGCGAATACGGCTTCAGCGACGGCATTCTTCTCCTTCAAAGGATCGATGACGAAGATCGCATCTGGCATCCTCTTCAAGGAAACTATCCCGAAGAACATCTTCTCTAGCTTGGCGATCTCTTTGTCTATGAGCATGCGCTCGCGCTTGGTGTATTTGGCCAATTCGCCCTTCTCGCGATCGGAAACCAGCTTCTCATAGCGATCGATGCGCTTCCTGATCTGTCCGAAATTGGTGATAGTGCCACCGATCCATCGGCCTTCAACATAAGGCATATTGAGAGACTGTCCCACGAGCTTGATAGCAGCTGAGGCTTCTTTCTTGCCACCGACGAAAAGGATAGTCTTGTTCTCTTTGGCCAAACCCTCAACATAGGTCTTGGCGGCTTTGAGAGTCTCGCTGGTCTTCTCTAGATCGAAGATGTCTGTATTGTTCTTGGTAGTGAAAATATACGAAGCAATAGAAGGATTCCTGCGAGAACGGCCCAAGCCGAAGTGAGCTCCGGCAGTGAACATTGAATCGATGAGGGTCTCTGATGTGGTTGACATGGTAGGAAACAGCTTAACAAGGCGGGAGGTTAAAGTCAATGATGAAATAAGTACGCAAGTAGAAAGGCGCAAGTGCGCAAGGGTCGATCACATTTTAGCTAAATCAATCAATGATTGAGCTGATATCTCGGCGTCACGCAATATCTTACGCAAGGTTCCTTTCGCAACTGGATTATGAGTTGGAATAGTAACAGGAGTCTTGTAAGAGTGATGCATCCTGATATGGCTTCCTTTCTGGCGCACAATCTCATAACCGAGCTTTTCGAGGGCTCTTATTACCTTTCCATGAGGCCATGCAGGCAATTTAGCCATGAATTAGATCGAAACCGTGTGCAGGCTCATTTCGCCCGGAATATATAGCCTAGCCCTATCTTGATTGTCTTTTTCCTCCAAGCAAAGCTGAATAACCTCCTTGATCTTCTTCAAAGCTTGATCTATTGTCTTTCCCTGCGAATAACATCCGCTAAATACTGGGCATTCTACAACATATACGCCATCTTCATCTTTTTCCAAAAATACAGGGAATTGCTTATTTGATATGTCTTTTAAGGAAATCTTCTTCATGACTGAATGGTATCAAAAAGGAGGAGGTTTGCAAATTGTATATAAATATAAAAAAGACCACCTCATAACTTCCGTAGTGAGGTGACCGAAGCCAGACTGCAAGTCTCTCAACAGGATTTCACCCGAAGAGCGACGAGATGTTTGGGACTGAGACGGGTGTGGGGGAGAAGCTGGGTCAAGATATTATAGTGAACAGTATCTTCGCCACGTCCAAAACAATATACCCTAGGCAGAGCCTCTTGGAAACCCTGAATCGGCGCACGCACGAGTCTGATCCATTCATTCGGTTGATGTAGCCCTGAAGCAATCGGCAGACATTCATTGTCATTATCACCATCAAGAGGAGATGTTTTGCATGGGACTAGCCCCAAAGTCTCAAAATAATCTAAGCCTCTCTGTCCAAAACAATCACTTTCGAGCCAACCAGCAATTCCTAAACGTCTACAAGTGAAGACTCGTAATAGCACTTCCTCCGGAGAACCGATAAATTCATCAATCACCTGTTGACAATCGGTATCCCGAAGGTGATGGCTTCTGTCTACCAATACTACCTTACCTGTATCTGCCCCTCTTTGGACTGTTACAGAAGTGATATTGTCGTATTTCAATAACCGATATTCGTATAGCCACTTCGGGCATGATCCGTCTGTTTTCATCAAATTCCTTATGTACTATTGTTTTCTGTTAGGGGAGAAATCGATTCTCTGGCTGTTTCCTTAACTGTTTATATCACAAGATGAGACTTTCTAGCAAACAGCGCTCACCTCTGATCATTTGCATCCAAATGCTAGTTTTGATAGTATACAAATTGTAATACAGAGTATTACAATAATCTCAAATAATATGCGCTCCATCATAAACATCTCATTGCCAGCGGCACTAGCTAATGAAGTCAAGAAAGAAGTAAAGGCGGGCAATTTCGCCTCTACAAGCGAGTTCTTTCGCCATTTGTGGCGATTATGGAAAAGCGAACAGTTAGCCGCTGAAATCAGAACCTCAGAGAGAGATTTTGCCAAAGGCAAATTCAAGGCGTTGAAATCCTTGAAAGATCTGAGATAATGGCTGGATGCAGATTTTCTATTCCTCTAAATTCGAAAAACAATACCGCAAATTGCCAGAAGCGATCAAATCTCTTGCTGAAGAGAAAGAAATAGTCTTCAGGATAAACCCCTTTGATGCGATACTTTCGACCCATAAACTTCATGGAAAATTGAAGGGGTTCTATGCCTTTTCGATAAATAACAAATATAGGATTATCTTTGAATTCGAAAATTCCGACTATATCAAATTCCACTATGTAGGCACTCATGATATCTATGAGTAATAATAAACATCTATCTTACCTCCAGAAAAACCTTCGGTTCAGTATCCATAATCTTATTTTTTATATCAGGAAAGATTTTACCAAGCTGAATCTGTTCAGCTAAACCGGCAACCTCCCCATCAAATGGATAGGTGTACGCATCGACAATGACACCCGCAATCGGTACTCGATCGATGAGTTCAGGCATTTCCTCAAGAAGATATTCTCCGAGCCTTAAAATATCAGCATCTGAAAATTTCCTGCTTTCATTGACCGTTAAGCTCCTTACCAAAGAAGTGATTCTTGCTTGAAACTCCGATAGCCCATCTCTGTAAAGTGACCTCAAATACCGGACTTTATTTTTATACGATTCATCTTCAACTCCATTCCATTTTGAATATACAACCATTTGACCTTCCTCAACGGAAAAGACTTTGTTAACTTCGTCTTTCACATCTTTCAATATCTGATCACCGAGTTGATTCGCTTTTATAAGCGCTTTCTCAAAAGTTTTCCTATTTCTAACCTCAAGGTTGATTGCATGTATCGAATCGGCGACATATACAACTACCTTATCTTTTGTATAATGCAGTGCCCACCTTATTTGATCTGTAATATTCTTTACATTGAACCATTTATTGCCGAGACTGATACCAACACCAATTGTGTATATCTTATTTTCTAGATCTGTAAGATTTCCTCCCCTTATACGATACAACTTCATTGAAATATATTAATCAGCAGCACCTCCCCTCTCCCCCTTCTCCGCCGCATGCAAAGCATCTATGATCGGCTGCAGCTTCCCTTTCATGATCTCGGGGATATTATGCCAATTCTCCTTTATCCTATGGTCAGTGACTCGATCTTGAGGGAAATTGTAAGTACGGATCTTCTCAGAGCGATCACCGGTGCCTATCTGACCTTTGCGATCAGCAGAGAATTTCTTGGCCTCTTCTTCCTCCTGCATAGCTTCGATCCTAGCCGTCAGAAGCGTCAAAGCGCGCTCACGATTGGCATTCTGGCTCCTTTCGACAGTCGAGCGCACATCCATGCCTGTAGGCCTATGTACGATGCGTACAGCCGTCTCCACCTTATTCACATTCTGACCGCCCTTACCACCAGCACGGGAGAATTCGATATCCAGATCTGCAGGGTTGAGAACCAGCTTGTATTTCTTGCGAATAGGCATGATAGCCACAGAAGCCGTCGAAGTATGGATGCGACCCATCTTCTCCGTTTCAGGTACGCGCTGGACACGATGGACTCCCGTTTCCCATCGAAGATCGGCATACACACCGATACCGCGAATTTCCATTGAAGCTTCCTTATAGCCGCCTACATCATTAATGGACTGCTCCATGACTTTCGTAGACCAACCCTTTATTTCAGCGAAGCGCTTGTACATATCCATTAGCTCGGCCGCAAATAGAGCCGCTTCATCCCCGCCGGCACCGGCGCGGACTTCAAGGACGATCTCATTCACAGCCGTGCTAGCAGCATCATCTGCCTCTTTTTCGGCAGCAAGAATAGACTTCATCTGCTCTTCTAGAGTCTTCTTCTGCTCTTGAATGGATGCCAGATCAGATTCGGCCAATTCCTTCAAAGAAGGATCCTTCTCCATCATGGCATGCATTTCCGCCTCATCTTTCAAGAGATTCTCGTACAGACCGGCCATGAAGGAGGTCTTTGGATTGCTTTTGAACTCTTCCAGATTGTTCATATAAATAGGGCGAATATTGAAAAAAGAACGCCGAGTAGCGCTCTCTTTCATTCGCCTGGTTATCTACTTTTTTGCCTTGCTGCTCTGCTTTGACTGACGAGTCTTGAACTTCTCGACGCGACCTGCGGCGTCCATGAGCTTCTCTTGATTGGTATAGAAAGGATGCGAAGCGCTGGAGATCTCAACCGGCTTGAGGGGATACTCTTTGCCGTCTGTCCACTTGCCTGTTTCAGTCGTTTCGATGGTAGAAGGTATCAAAAACTTGTCGCCGCTGGAATTGTCGGCAAAGATGACTGGGCGATAATTTTGTGGGTGTATCTCTTTTTTCATGACTTCATCAGGTTAACATACGAAGAAATAAAGAGCAAATGTTTTCATATTTGTGATGTTCAAAATACTTCACTGCTTTTTTATCAGAACTTTATCGTTTTTTTATCAAGAATTCAGCTTTTTTTCATTTCTAATCTGTATACTTCCTTTACAATGACGACTGTTTATCCCTGTGGGGGTACTCTGGCGGGAGATCGACCCTTAACAAGTTTGATCTGGGGGTTCGGTTTTCCGCGACTCCAAACATGTCGCATGAGCGACATGTTTCGGAAAACCGAAAAGGCTGAGTATATGGAGCGCAGCGAAGCGAGCACCATACGAAGCCTCTACTGAAGATGTAATCTTCGATTCCCCCTACCTCCACAGGATTAAGCAGTTATCAATTATTGACAACTGCTTAATTTCGACTATACTTGAATCAACTTGTTAAGGGTCGACCCATCAGGGTAGATCAACAAAACCCGCTTCGGCGGGTT
>CAIKAN010000072.1 GCA_903825415.1 uncultured bacterium | reverse complement strand
CTGCCTCTTCACCATATTTATCTATCATATACTCCAAATTATTCTTTCGCTTACTTCCGGATAATCTTTGTCTCTGCGCCTCTCGTTTTTCCGGTGTCCAAGAATCTTTCAATTTAGCGATTACTTCAGAGTATTTATTCTCAGACATGTTAGCCCACATTTGTTTAGATGATGCGCTTATCACATTAATCTTTTTTCGCATCTCTATAGCTCTTTGTTCATATAGTATCTGCTTTTGTTCTTCTGTAAGAGAAGCATAGAATTTCTTCGCGGTGGCGCTAGCTGTTTCGGATGTAAAGCCGCAACTATTCAGCGTCAAATTATATCCAATGTCAGGATTGAGAGCATCTAGTGCTTTAATCCAGTAAACCTCTCTTTCAAAAGCAACTTTCAAGGTATCACATTCTTCTAGAATTTCTTTAACATGGTTTTCTTTTCCATATTTAGCTAGGATCGTTTGATTACTCTTCCGGACCCATAATAGTGGTCATGTTCCGGTCCGTATGTTTTTGTTCTAATCGTTCCACGGCCGACGTAGATCTTACCTGTGATTTTATTTGTAATCTTGTAAATGTAATACATCGAAACCCCCGAATGACCAATCAGTAGTAGCATCATTCGGGGGCTAAGCCTCATACTACTATTCGGAAATTGACCTCTGTGTCTGGAGAAACGCAAGCCTTACCGTACTCATCATTCATCTGCGCTGCAGATGGCGTGGTCGTATCAGAATCCCAGATAACAAGTCCGATGGTGTTGGTGCGTAAAAGCTCCTGACAAATCTCAAACGCTTCCTCTCCATTCTCCGGTCGGAGGAAGATGAAATGATCCGGATCGGTTTGCAGACCGAGTTTCTCCGCAAATGTTGTTTCAAATGTCCTTTCGAAATCTACAAATACAACGGCATTGTGCCCATCCGTCCTCTTTCGCTGGACTTCCCCTCCTATATAAGAGGAGAGACAAGTATTATGGGTTGAAATAAAGCAGTCTGTAATATATAACTGCTCAGGGTCATCAATCATTATACATGAGGCCTCTTCTTTACCAACGATATCAATCGATTTTATTTGCTGACGAGTAATATTTCTTTTTGATTTCTCTAAAAACAGATCTTGTTTTCTAAGTAATTTGAAAGGGATGAGAGGGCTTGGCAGAGACAAGTGCACACGGTATGAAAGTGCACCTTTGTATTTTCCCTGCGGAGTGGTATATGAAGTCTCTTTCACCTTTATGCTGGCGGTCCCCCCTAAACTTCGCACAATATCTACAACGTCCTGGGCTAAGTGTCGACTAGAGCTCGAATATTCAATTCCGCTATGCAAAACATCTTTCCCAATATGACCATCAGTATCTAATAGGCCGCACAAAATATCTACTCGCTGTGCAATTGAAGCCCACTTATATTGCTCAGGAATAAACTTTGTATAGCTATTTGTTCCTAATAGTTCCAAGTTCTTTAGGGCCACTTTCAAATCCGCTTTGGGGTTATTTACTCGCCAATCAATACCCCTTTGTTTCTTTAGTTCGCATGCGAAACTCTTATTCAACAATCGATCTAGGGATTCTATTAATTCCGAGTCCTCGGAAGTAAAACGAATTTGTCCTGAACATAAACACCCGTCCCCCAGAAGTAACCCTAGAGCGTAAGGCTCGATTGGTAAATTCGCCTCGGGGAATTCCTGGGGCTGGATCATAGGGATGTAAAAGTTACGCGAGGACTTAATTTTTCCGTATTTTTTTAAGAGCCGGTCCTGATGGTCAATTATTTCTCGGGTGGTGACCACCCTTCTACCGGAGTCCTCATAAACCTTCCCAGATTTTCGAACTTTTTTTCTCGCTCCATCCCCCAGGTAAACTTCCCATAAATGAGATTCCCCCGCATGAGTTTTAGAGCCATCCTGAAGAGTAATTTCGTAAATATCCTTTATTCCTTGTGGGAACTTTCCAATTACTAACGCCTGCCTGCCTGCGGGGGTTAAAACGGCGTCTCCAACTTTTATTTCCCCCATCGTTGTCCAACCAAGGGGGGTGAGAATTCTTGAATAGTGAGGTTGCTCCTTGCCACCAGACTCAGGGCCGTGAAGTTGAACAATTCGGCCGATGGGAAAACCGCCTCCGAAGAGGAAATTCAGCTGAGGGCTGTCGAGGAAAAATCTCTCGATGATGCCGGAAGTTTTGACGTCACGAATGGCGTCAGCATACTTTTTTTGAAGCTTCGCTAATGAAGCATGTAGAGGGTTCGCTGCCATGTTATTCCTTTAGTATTTCGTGGTAGTCATATTGTTGACTACTGAAATGTATGTCCTGTGTAGCTTTCGCTTGCATGATAAAATCAGATATGAAACTCTCGAATTTCGTATCCGCGGTGATGGGTCTCATTCTCGCGAGAGTGCGAGTTATCAGGGTGAAGTCAAAAGGTCGACCAAAGCCTCGATTACGAACCCATTGAGTGACTCGCCCCACATCCTTGGCAGTCCAATTAACAAACATGCCTGATGTGGTATAATGCTTGGAGATTAATATAACGGCCCCTCTAAGAGCCTCCCCCATGTTGTCGCAACAATGTTCTACATTCTCTACTATGCGCTCCTGTGACTTCGGGTCTGTCCAACCCTGGAATGCATTGAGACCTAAGTTAAGATCGTTATAGAAATTCTGCGTGTTGATCTTTTTAGATTTCTCCTCATCATCGTCAAGGATCTTGATAAGCATATCGAAATTGATAGTGACGAACTTGGTTGCGGGGAAACCTTTTAGCTGAAGCTTTATAAGCCCGACACTCTCGAACTTATCAAGGATACGATGCTGTTTGTATTCCGAAAGCCCTACAGCATATTTGATTCGCTTGGTAAGACAACGAAAGGAATTATCCGGTTCTAGCGATTGCTGGGTGATGTTGTACTTGTGCATTGAAATAAGCTCACCAAGGAACACTGCCGCAGATCCATCTCCTTTGAAAGCACGCAAGAATTTCTTATTCACCATTACATATGCGTCATCTGCAAGGGTGCTAAGGACAAATTGTTCTGAACTGATCTCCATGTGCCATCCTAACTGAAAAGATAGTCGTTCATCGCCATGAGTACATCTTCGTACTCCTTGGCTCTCCTTATTTTTGTAGTGAGATTAACCACCGCGGATGACCACGGCCCTGGCTTTGATG
>CAIKAN010000071.1 GCA_903825415.1 uncultured bacterium | reverse complement strand
TAACTCTAGCTTTGTCTATCATATAAGCAATATCTCTTTTTTGTATTGAAATAGGATCCACATTTTGCAGATTCTTTATTGATTGATCTAGAAACTCGACATCTCCAGAATGTAGGACTACTAGCACAGCCGCCTTATAAGCTTTTTATGAAGTTAAATTTATTGTCGGAAATCCGATTTTAGTAATTATCTTTTTTACAATAGCGACATTCTTTTTATTTATTTCGGTAAGTTCAAATGTATTGATCTTCCTAATCCTAAAATCTTTTATGGCCTGCTGATCAGACTCCATTATTGTTTCCAGTGTAATGGTGTCCTTCTTAATTGAAGCTGTATCCATAGGAATACTATACTACATAGAAAAGAAAAAGGGCACCCTCCGAAAAGAATGCCCCCGTGTCGTGCCCGATGTTCAGTTGGTATCGCTGTCGCCGGAGGCCTCGATAAATGTATCATTTTCGCAGGCACATCCCTTCTGGGGCGGATCCATGACTTTGACTGGGCAAGGCTCGGCGTTGAGAAACGTGATTGGCGTTTTATCTCGCCGTTGAGTTTTTGTGTTCATACTTTGTCCTTATTTTGGCTAGAACCCTAGCTCATCTGTAACTAACACTACAATACATTAGTATATTTGTAAATAGCGGGTCATCAAAGGCGGACGCGGTAAGGAATCTTTGAAGATCAATGTGAATAGCACGGGATATGGCCTGTTCTTCGTGAAGAAGGTCATAGAAGCGCATCATGGCAGGGTGCATGCGGAATCGGAAGGGAAGGATAAGGGGTCGGTATTCATGGTGGAGATGGGGGTGGTTTGATTTAGATTCTACTTTATCTCTTAGCAATAAAAAAGTGGCATCCCTATGAATGCCACTCATGAACACAAGACCTGTCAAATCTATGTTCCAGTCTGTTGTTACTGCCTTTCCATCAGGTACTGGCTTAAATTACCAAAGTATTGGGTGATCTTATGGTTCTCAACCACCCAAAGTTTGTCGGTAATCTGATCAATAAACATACGGTCATGTGATACCAGTAGCACTGTGCCTTGGTATTCCTTGAGTGCTTCCACGAGGATCTCCCATGAAAGAGGATCCAGGTGGTTTGTCGGCTCATCAAGTAGCAGGAGGTCGTTATTCGCCGCGAATAGTAAGCAGAATCTCAGCCTGGTTTTTTCTCCGCCAGACAAAGTCTCTATCTTCCTCATGCAAGCGTCTATTCCGATAAGGTACCGCGCGAGCAGAGACCTTAGCTGATGTTCCGGAGCTTTCAAAATATTGGCAACTGCTTCAAGTGGGGTCTGCTCAAAATCGAGTGTCCCCATAGCTTCTTGAGAAAAGTAACCAACCTTTACATTTACTCCGACTTTTAACTCACCAGATGTGATAGGGACTTTACCCATAACAACATTCAGATAAGTGGATTTACCGCTTCCATTTCGACCGACTAGCGCGATTTTTTCCCCAAAACTTAGATAGGTATCTACGTTCAGTAGGATGTTATTTTCTCCATAGCGCACAGTGAGATTTTGCGACATGAGCATTCGTTTCGAATGTTTCTGCTCTACATCGCCAATCTTCAAATTGATCTGTTTCTGGGTTTTTGGCTTCTCTGGCGCTCGTTCTTGCAGTTTTTTCAGCTGCGTTTTTCTAGCGCTCAATTGTGCCCCCAAATCAGGATTCAACTTGCACCACTGATGCATTCTCTTTATAAGCCTGTCGAGCTGTTGGACTTTCTTTTCGTGCGCCCCCCAAGCCCTCAATTTACCTTCCTCCATTCGTTTTTTGTGCTCGAGATAGAACTCGTAGGAGCCGGTGTAGGATTTTAATGTCCCATCCTCAACTTCCACAATTCTATTCGTGAGTATATTGATCACTTCCTGGTCGTGGCTTACAAAGACTACGCAACCACGATAGTTTTTGACCAAGTTAATCAAGATCTGACGAGCAAAAATATCCAAATGGTTCTCAGGTTCATCAATGAGAAGATACTGTGGTTTTCGCGCAATGTTTGTGCACAAGTCAAGGATTTTCTGCTGACCCCCGCTTAGCGAGGATAAATCCTTGTCAAGGATCGCTTCGTCCACATCAAATTCGTTCAGCAAACGTTTTACGCCCCGAAACAGAGGCTCATTCCCAAACAGAGTAATATAATCCCTCCCTGTCAGTCCTTCATATTCCCTTACAGGGAATTCTTGAGGAACAAAACAAGTCAGGGTGTATTCATCTGTCGAAACGGTCCCTGTAGTCGGCTCCTCAGCTCCAGTACAGAGCCTTAAAATGGTTGTTTTACCGGCTCCGTTTTCACCCACTAACGCGATTTTCTCGCCTGCGTTAAATGAGATGCTGACATCCACCAATACCATATTGGCGTTGTAACTCTTACTTACTTTCTTGAGTGTTATGCTCATGATCTAATTACCTCTATGGTTAATTGTTGAAGATCATTCTGTGACAAAATATACCAAATATATATTACTATGTCAATTTTTGACATGGCTGTTCTCGTTGGTCCATAGCCTAAAGTATTAGAAAATACAATAATATTCTTTTTTCATTTTTCACTTTTTTAATCATGTCATCAGAAATCATTATTTCACTTTCGCTTATGAAAACATTTTAACCAAGATATCACAGGCCTCCTTGAGAGTATCGACCCTGAGATGTGTATGATAATTTAAGAAGTAATCCTTATTATGGGCGTTGCCAAATATGATCACTGGCATATTTTGTTGGAAGGCATAAAAAACTTCCATAGATGTTCCGATCATACTGCAGTCGAGAAGAGTGTCATTTACCAATAAAATATCAGAGTTTTTAATATCGTTGAGATCTCTTATTACCGCCGCTCTGTAGTCAGTAAAGGTTTCTTTTTCTTCACGTCCTCGTAAGGCATGAATTACTTCAAATTTTCCAGACAAATATTCTGTGGCCTTTTTTCTCCAATTAAGAGATTCCTCCCTTGTTATGCCTCTAATTGGACCGCTTAAAAACACTTGTTTTTTCATATTCGGAAATTATGACATGGAATAAGCTTTTTCACAATGAAGAACCCAGTGACCGCTACACTTTAAATCTACTGCTCGATGAAGGATTCAGATTATTGACGGAAGGCGTGGCGTTCACGCAGCAGATCTTGAATGCTTCGAATGTAGAGAAAGGCACGACTCAATTCATGGTACAGAGCGTGGATATGAAGAAAGTGGTGGAAGATATCGCGCCGATGCTCAAGAGCATAGCCGAGAAGAAAGGCTTGAAATTCAAGGTGGAGATCGGCGAGGGGGATTATCACGTGACGGGAGATGAGATACAGCTCAAAGAGTCCATCAGGAATATCATAGACAATTCGGTGTATTATACGCCGGCGGGTACGATCACCGTATCTCTAGCGCGCAAGGACGACAAGATCATATTCAAGGTCCAAGATACGGGCATCGGCATGACGGATGATGTCAAGAAGAAGCTTTTCACCAAAGGCGGTCGAGGAAAGGAGTCGCTGCTTATAAACGTGAATAGCACTGGATATGGCCTATTTTTTGTGAAGAAGGTCATAGAGGCACACCATGGCAAGGTGCATGCGGAATCGGAAGGGAAAGATAAGGGGTCGGTATTTACAGTGGAGCTGCCGGAAGTTAAGCATGTTTAAGTCGTGTAAAATAATTTCTATCTAAGCTACCCTGGTATGGGTAGTGTGTATTTGATGTAGGTTATAAAATATGTGGGCTGTCCCAGACTTCCTTTACTGCTTTTTTATTATGATGTACGATGGATACATGAGCCATATTGCGATATTGAATAAGGAAATCGAAGGTAGAGACAGACTCGAATCGAAAGCTTTGGAGGTTTTTGATAATGTCGCAAAATATTTTGTGCCGATGGAGCTCCCTTCTATAAGCATATTATTTCATACAACAAGACAAAGCTATGATAAAAGCCTCAACAGGAGCACTCAAATATGGGAAGTAGGTAACACATCTCGAGATAATAAAATCGATATTATCCATCCTGATCATTTCGAGAGCATATCCGATCACGATAAGTCAGAATTCGAACAGATATTGGCACACGAGATTGCTCATATATTTATCAACAGGACAGCTTCTGGAAATGTCTTGCCGTTATGGCTCAATGAAGGACTGTCCATGGTGATAGCTGGACAGTCGGATAAATATAAAGCGAGCGGGCCAATATGTTTGGAGAAAGATTTCTCAAGGGAATTGGCCGACCAACGGGACTGGGACCAACGTGCAAATTACGGGGCATATAAGATATCATGCTTATTTACGGCTTTTATAGTAGAAAAGTTCTCTTTTATAAAAGTCTTGGAATTAGTCAAGAGATCTGATAGGAATCACTACGCTCCGCGATTCGAGGCTTTGATTGAACGAGTCCTTGAGAGAGATATCGTAAACCTAGAAAAGGATTTTATATTATGGCTAGACAAGATAGTGTGATCCGTACATCTTTTTAATAAACAGGAATTGGCTTAACTGGTTATTTTGATTGTGATATCATTAATACCATGCTCTATCTACTGATAGCGATATTGGTAGTCCTCCTCGCGCTGTATTTCGCGTACTCCAAGCTTTGGCCGGCACATATCCAAGCGCAGGCAGATGATCTGAATAGACAGGAGATAAAAGGACTTTTCCTTTCCAGAGAACAGTTCAGAAAGCTCTTTGAAGAAGCACCAATCCCTTATTTCATCCTCAATAATAAATGCGAGATAACTGATCTGAACAAGGCAGGATTGCGGTTCTTTCACGTGCAGCCGGAGGAAGTCATCCTCAAGAACTTCTTCTCTTTTGTGGCTGAAGAAGATGCGGAATATGCCAGCTATCTGGCATCGAGCTGCATGAGCGGGGCGCCTTTGGACAAGAAAGAGATAAGGATGATCTCCAAGAAAGGGGAGAAGAGATGGGTCCAACTATCCGTTCTAGGCATCACAGAGCCCAACAGCAGGAGCATTACTAGTCTGGCAACGGTATTCGATATCACGGATCAAAAGAATCTCGATCAAGCCAAGACGGAATTCGTCTCCCTAGCTTCTCATCAGCTGCGCACTCCTTTGGCAAGCATCAAATGGTATCTGGAGATGTTTGCGCATTCGGCGACTGGGGAGTTGAATGCGAAGCAGACAGAGTACTTGAAGGTCTTGAGCGGCGTCACGGCTGATATGATCGATCTGGTCGATACCTTGCTCAATGTTTCCAGGATAGAGATAGGCAAGATCTCTATCGAGACCAAGCCTACGAATGTACAAGAGGTTACAGATAGCATACTTGTCGAATTGGCTACGCAGATAGACAAGAAGAAGATGGTGATAGTCAAACAATACAATGGCATTTTGACGGAGATGAAGAGCGATCCTAGGCTCCTGCGCATCGTCATACACAATCTATTCACGAACGCTATAAAATATACTCCAGAAGGCGGCACTGTTACTGTGCAATTCGAAGAGACGGGAGGTCGGAGCGAGATAATGGTGACGGATACTGGATATGGCATTCCGCTGGCTCAACAGGACAAGATCTTTACGAAGATGTTCAGGGCGGATAATGTCAAAGATATCAGCAGCAGCCAGAGTACCGGCTTGGGGCTATATCTGGTAAAATCATTGGTAGAGGCCATGGGAGGCACTATCGGTTTCCGGTCGGTAGAAGGCAAGGGCACTTCATTCATGGTGACGTTCTGACAGTGGGGCGAGGTATAAACATTAATATTAAATAATAAAAAAATGGATACGAATAAACCAAAGAGAGTCCTAGTCGTCGATGATGATGATAATCTCCGCAATATCTTGCTCGATGCTCTGAAGGCTTCCGGTTTCGAGGCCCAAGGCGCAGTCGATGGAGAAGCTGGCCTCAAGGCGGCATTAGAGACTCATCCTGATGCGATCATGTTGGATGTGATGATGCCCAAGATGAACGGCTGGCAGGCTCTAGAGAAGCTCCGTGCCGACGAATGGGGCAAGAAAGCAAAGGTGATGATGCTTACCTCGCTGGGACAGATGGATAATATCGCTCATGCCGTGGATGAGAAGGTCTTTACCTATATTGTGAAGTCAGACCTCAATATGGATAATATCGCACAAACAGTCAATACACTCATCGAGACTCCTCTGGTGCAATTATAAAGGGTATCATCTCCTTTCTTCCCACTTCGAATCCGGTAGCAATCCTGCTGGATTGTCTGAATAAAAAACGCCGCCGTGAGGCAGCGCGTTATGAACTAAGGTGACGGTTTCCAAATCAGATTTGGCCGTAGAACTTGCCTAGCCTGTCAGTGGGCGGAGTCGATTGCCATAGGCCGATTGCATGCTCGACCATGGCCCGGATCGAATCCAATGTTCCGTCAACGAATCGCCACCGGAATCTTTCGTCGCTGGCTGGATGATTGCCGACAGCCACGAATGTGCTCGTGACACCTGGCTTCTTTTGATCCTCGGCCGCGAATTCTAGGATGATCTCTTTGTGGCCGATCTTTCTCATGAGGGTGACATGGCCGAATGTGCCACAGATAGTCCTTCTGCCGCTCTGATGTATTTTCTCATTTAGCCCTCGACGGCAGACAAAGTTGTTGAACTTTGTGGCCAGGTCATTCAACTCATCCATGATCTTCTGGAAAGGATCTTCATGGTAATAAGAACCATCGAGCAAGAGCCTCGTTGTCAACCTGACATTGTGCAAAGGATCGACGGAACTGGCCATGGCCACAAAGCCTTCGGGAGGAGGAGCGAATATGGTATAGATCAGTTCACGATCGACCGGTCTGCCTGGATATCTTCGCCACTGTCCCAACTGAGCCTTATCAACAATGAACCATTCGTGATGCGTAGCCGTAAGAATATATCCGACTCTGCCGGGCTCGATCTTGATCTTACCGGAAAAGAAGTCTTTGATTCGTAACGGTTTTGCTGATTCAGGTTTTTCCCAAGCTTTGCTGGCTAGGGTAGTGCCGTCAGTTCCGATCACGTAGACACGCTCGGAAAGCATGCCGAGACGCCCTTTCTTATCAGTTAGCGGTTGTCTGGCGCTGTTATCGGTGCACTCGCCTGTCCAATACAAGAGAGCTGTCTCCGCTGTCTGGACATGTAATTCGATCCTTGTCGGAACTCCACGGCGTTTCGCTAGAGCTTCGTCGTGGATCCGAGAAGCTGCGGGAAATCGCTCGAATAATCGAGCAATTTCCTTTACTGATTGTTTTTTCATAGAACAAGAACTGAAGAAATCATACCGGTCTTATCCGGCTTGTTTGTGGTTGTCCCATGCGAAGGGCAGGGGGTCTTAAATTAGAATTGCATAAAAGTTAATAAATGTCAAATATACCCAGCCTGACCAGCCGAGTCTAACGTGGCATATATATGATCTATTCTAGCTATTGTTGCGGGGGCCGGAATGAACGGCAATTTGCCATTTGGTTGTTGCGGGGGCCGGAATGAACGGCAATTTGCCATTTGGTTGTTGCGGGGGCCGGAATCGAACCGGCAATCTTCAGGTTATGAGCCTGACGAGCTACCGTTACTCTACCCCGCGGTATCGCTCACTTATGGACAATACTGACATAAAGAGAAATGTATTGCAATAGGGTGATTTTTCAGATATTGTAGTGGTTAGCCACTAGGGATTAGCCACTAGTGGACGTTAGCCTTAACCCCTCCCACTAGTGGCTAGGGACTAGTGGCTAATTACTAAATGTCGGCGTAGCTCAGTTAGTTAGAGCGAAGGACTCATAAGCCTTAGGTCGCAGGTGCAATTCCTGCCGCCGACACAGATTATCCGCTATTCACAAGGCTCAATTTCTTGCCTTTTTACGTTTTCTTGCTAGACTGATGGCACTAGCGCCCGTAGTTCAGCTGGCTAGAACGCTCCCCTGTCACGGGAGAGGTCGTGGGTTCGAACCCCATCGGGCGCGCACTGCTTCGCTCATTGCTATGCAATGAGCTTCGCAGTGCAAGCCTTCCATTCAGTGGAATGCCTGCACTGCGAAGAAGTTGTAGTACAGTAGCGAGTGCCTGCACTGCGAAGCTTCAGCGTAGCAGTGCCAAGATAGCTCAGTTGGTAGAGCACACCATTGGTAATGGTGAGGTCCCGAGTTCAATCCTCGGTCTTGGCTCCAGTTGATTAAGCGCCATCTTAGCTCAGTTGGTAGAGCATCGCTTTCGTAAAGCGAGGGTCCCCGGTTCAATCCCGGGAGATGGCTCCAAAGTAAAGTTAAAGGTCAAATCTCAAAAGTCAAAACTATGACCAAAGAAGAAATAGAGAATAAAATAACCAAGATCGAAGCAGATATGAATTCTGCCGATTTTTGGTCGGACAAGAACAAGGCACAAGAGATCATTGCGGAGCATAAGCGATTGAAGATGGAGCTGGAAGGAGTGGGGAAGTATGACCGAGGAGACGCTATCCTCGCCATCCTTTCTGGAGCGGGTGGAGATGATTCAGAGGACTTCTCCAATATGCTCTTCAAGATGTATTGTAAATACGCCGAGAAGCAGGGTTGGAATTGGCATGTCATTCACGCCAATCCGAATGATCATGGAGGCTATCGCAATCTGACTATGGAAATATCTGGTAAAGGAGTTTATGGCAATCTCAAGAATGAAAGTGGGGTGCATCGTCTGGTGCGTATCTCTCCGTTTAACGCTGCTCAGAAGCGCCACACCTCATTCTCGATGGTGGAAGTGGTACCAAAGTTCGACAAGACTTCAGAGAGCGATATTGTCATTTCCGATGGCGATTTGGAAATCTCCATAGCCAAGTCTGGCGGTCCTGGCGGGCAGAATGTGAACAAGAGGGAGACGGCGGTCAGATTGGTCCACAAGCCGACCGGTATCTCCATTCACGTCACTTCCGAGCGCTCGCAAGCGCAGAATCGCGAGAAAGCCATGGATATCTTACGCGGCAAGCTCTGGAAGAAGAGCGAGGAAGACAGGATAGCCAAGGAAAGAGGCATGCAGATATCCTCGACCACTTCTATTGAATGGGGCAGTCAGATACGGTCATATGTGCTCCACCCATATAAGATGGTGAAAGACCATAGGACCGATCATGAGACGACGCAAGTAGATAAGGTCTTAGATGGAGATTTGGAGGAGTTTATCGAGGCAGAGAAAATGCTATAATCAACAGATGATCTATTACGATAAGGTCTCAAAAATCTATCCTGACAAATCTGTGGCGCTCGATGAAGTCAGCTTCGGGGTGGAGCCAAAAGAATTCGTGACCATCGTCGGCCATTCAGGTGCCGGTAAGACTACTTTGATAAAGCTGCTCATCGCCGAGGATTATGCCACGGGAGGGGCAGTTTTCTTTGAATCGTCGAATGTGCGGCTTTTGAATAAGAAACAGATCAGCAAGCTCAGGCGCAGGATAGGCACAGTCTTCCAGGATTATCGTTTGATACCGAATAAGACCGTCTACGAGAATATCGCTTTTGCTATGGAAGCGGCCGGTCGCAATGATAAGGAGGTTGCAGCAGACGTTCCTCATGTCCTTGAATTAGTCAACCTTTCCAATAAGATCTGGAATTTTCCCCAAGAATTATCAGGCGGCGAGAGGCAGAGGGTGGCGATCGCCAGGGCCATAGTCAATCAACCAGATATCGTGATTGCAGACGAGCCAACTGGCAATCTCGATCCGGTGAATACTTATGAGATCATCCGCATCCTACAGAAGATCAATGAACTGGGCACGACCGTGCTTTTGACCACACACAACAAAGGCGTAGTCGATTCGATCAAGGGCAGGGTGATCACTATGGAGAAGGGCAAGGTGATCAGGGATGATAGGGAGGGGAAATATGTACTATAATACCATCATGATTTTCACCACTTTCAAACGCATTGCTCGGACCGGTTTCGTCAATTTCTGGCGCAATGGCTTCCTATCGTTCGCGGCTATCGTGGTGATCACTCTTTCTCTCTGCATCTTCGGAAGCCTGATAATGGGCACAGCTTATGGGCGCTCGCTTCTGGCTGATGTCAAAGACAAGGTGGATATCAATGTATATTTCACCTTGAGCACTCCGGAATACGATATCATGCAATTGCAGAGAGATATCAAGAATCTTCCCGAAGTCGCCAATACTTCCTATACTTCTCGCGACCAAGCTCTGGCCAGCTTCAAGGATAAATGGCAGGACAATGCATTGATTATGCAAGGCTTGCAAGAGATCGGGGACAATCCTTTTCCCGCATCTATAAATATCAAAGCCAAAGAGCCAGGCCAGTATGGAGGTATAGCTGATTATCTGCAAAGCCGCAATCCTCTCGATGCCACAGGCACTCCTATCATCTCCAAGATCAATTATCGCGAGAATAAGCTGGTCATAGACCGTCTGAGCAAGATCATTCCGGCCGTGGAAAAAGCGGGTACGATCTTGGCTATTATCTTTGTGATCGTGGCTATCATCGTTGTCTGGAATACTATCCGTCTGATCATCTTCACAGCTCGCGACGAGATCTCGGTCATGAAGCTAGTCGGCGCTAGCAACACCTATGTGCGAGGGCCTTTTGTGATATCGGGTATCATGTATGGCGTTTTTTCAGGCATCATCACCTTGGTCCTCATGGGGGCATTCGCCAATTGGAGCGATACGCTGGTATTAAAGCTTTATGGAGTAGCGGTTGCGTCGGATTTCTCCATGCTGGTCAATATCTCGTCGACCTATTTCTCCCAGAATTTCGCGCAGATCTTCTTGGTCATTATGGGAGCGGGGATAGCCTTAGGAGGCTTTTCGAGCTATGTGGCAGCGAGGAGGTATTTGAAAGTGTAAGAGAATAACCAATAATCAAGATACAATAACCAAAAGAATTGACCTAATTAACCTAATTTCTAATTGATCTAAGAAATGATCAAGCACCAATGATTTAGTCTTTCACTTTCTTGTAAATAGTATTGAAAATCAGATTGAGCTCCTTGGCCTCAATCCACAATCTTCGAGCTTCTACCTTTGATTCAGGTGACGCGGTGGCAAGCATTCTCAGGAAATGTTTGGATTCGCGAGATTCTTTCTTGCAGATACCGATCTTATGTTTAAAATCCGCTTTACTTTCAGCGTCATCAGCCTCGCAGTAATTAGCACCGACAGAGGTTGAACATTTCACCAACTGATTGATGATCGGTCTTGTAATCTCATTTCTAGTCAATTTATTGCATAGCTTAATAGCTACTTCACCGAATCTGGCCGTTCTCTCTTCGAGGTCGTATATCTTGTTAGGTTCATTTGTCATTGGGATTTTCTTAGGTTAATTAGGTCAATTAGAAATTAGGTCAATTCGTTTGCTCAATTCTGGTAATCTGCGCATTAATTGTTTGGTTATTGTATCTTGATTATTGATTATTCTGAAAAAGAGTGACTTGTTTATATCCTGTGGATAAGTGGCTGTGGATAAAAGCGCTTGTTCAATGCGTTCAAGGTGAGTAGACTATCAATGGAGCTCACCGTCAGATCTGTATTTTGGCGGAGAGTCGAACTGGTTATAAGCTTATGAAACCTATACTGATAGATACTAGTCCGGCCACTTGTTGTTACGGCATGGCGCCATCGGCTATGGCATCCATTGGCACATGTCAAAGGCATTGTGGAGAAGTCCAAATTCAATTTCACAACAACATCGGTGGCGGAAGGAGGTGATCTTTAATTTCCAGAGCCTTCGGGCTCTGACCGCCGACCGGCGCAGTTCCTAGGGGACGCGCCGGCATTTGTTTATTATAGGACTTACGCG
>CAIKAN010000070.1 GCA_903825415.1 uncultured bacterium | reverse complement strand
TATTCTACCTCGGAGGTGTTGTGCTTCAGGCTAGAATTCAAGAAATAGGGATTGACATAATCTTAAATATGATTAGACTTGAGGCGTTGCGTCGTACTTTGAAATAAGTATGCGTAGTCTGCTCAATATAATCTGGCATAGTCATGCTGGGGTGGGTAGAGCGCAACAAAGAAAAGGACTCCCGTTATGAAATCATTGACAGAATGGTTCGATTCCGTGCCCGCTTGGGCATGGGGACCAAGGGCAAGCAACGCAAAATTCGGAGGAGGGATCATCTTGGCAGGGTTGCTGCTGGTTATCGATCGACTCCTCGCAATCAAACGCCTCAGCCGCAAGATGGGACTGAAGGGAAAAAATGGGCTGAGAAGCTCCGGCCATATCCTACATGAAGTCAAATCGCGGGTTCGTGCTTACGCGAAGCACAACTCCGAATGCGCCATCACCCTCATTGATCTCATGAAGGGTATCGCCGCCGAAAAATTCCCGCTTTGGGTAGCGATGACTGCGCCGCAATTCGGATTCAAGGGCGCCGAGCGCGGCGGAATGCTATCGAGGGTCAAGGCCGATCGTACGATGGCCAAAGACCTCCACAAGGAAGCGATCGAGACGTCACAGGAACTGGAAAGCAGGGGTCTTGGCGCTGGAATCAACATTTGGTGGCCTGCATGGGCCAGCCGGCGTCTGGGCAATCCCCAGAATCCTCCGATGGAATTCGACGAAGCTTGGGATACCATGCATGAGTTCTGGGTTGACGTCCTCGGCACCACGGGTGGCACGATGTGGCTCGAATGGAAACCAGGAGATCCCGGCAGCGATTACCTCATGACTCTGGCGCTGGCGATCAGGTTCTGTCAGTCTGTCAACAAAGCCCTCGGCAGGAAAGCGCTGCTCATCAACAATGAGTTCGCCCATATCTTGCTGGAAGGCCTCACTGTTGCCGATGGCGTCAAGACGACCGTGGATGCGGAGTTGTTCTTCAAATTCCTGCATGCCAATTCTGGACAACAGACTTCGGAACTGATTCAAAGCCAGCTCGACAGGGGTGTGAAGCCGGGCGATGTCATGATCGGCACCGATCAAGATTGGCCGCTCGGTGTGGCAGGGGACATGTCAGAAGGCATGAAGGACACCAAGACCTGGAAAGATCAGCAGAGGGCTATCGGTATCATGGACAGGGTTGGACAGCCGGCCATCTACTGCGAACATGACGTCAATCCAGCCGGTGAAAAGCCGGAAGTGGTCTTCGAGTTGAGTATCCGGAACCGCATGGCGATGCTCGAAAACGAACGGGAGCTTGCGGCATAAACCAAAGCAAGACCCAACAAGTACATTTTAGAATCGCCCTCGGACATCTGTCCGAGGTTTTTTATTTTTCTGCTTCCTTTGGCGAAGGTCGGACCTTCGCCAAAAACTTTATCCTTTTTTTATCAAAAATTCAGCGTTTTTTCATAACGTTCTGATAGGCTTTCCTTATGGGAATAGCCAAATCATACTCTGCGCAGCTTTGCGGACTCAATGCCGAAGTCGTGACTGTTGAGGTAGACATTTCGAACGGCCTCAACACATTCTCCGTGATCGGATTAGGAGATCGCGCCATAGAGGAGAGCAAAGATCGCATCTCCGCGGCTATAAAAAATAGCGGCTTTACATCTCCCAAACAGAAGAATCAGAAAGTCATAATCTCCTTGGCGCCGGCCGATTCTCACAAAGAAGGCCCATCATTCGACCTGGCTATGGCGCTCACATATCTGGCTGCGGCAGGAGATATCTCATTCAGATCAGAAGGCAAATTATTCCTAGGAGAATTATCCCTGGAAGGAAACGTGAAGAAGGTTGCTGGCATCTTACCTATACTTTGCCAAGCGCCGGCGCGTGGATTCAAAATCGCTTTTGTTCCCTCAGAGAATATTCACGAAGCCTCATTGGCTCGCGGCCTAGATATCTATGCTATTTCTTCGCTTGGCGAATTGGCTAGACATCTATCTGGCGAATCAAGACTGGACCCGATAAAGCCAATACAGGAATTATCTCCGCCGAAATGTACATGGACCGATATGAGCGTAATCCGCGGCAATGAGACTGCCAAGAGAGGGTTGGAGATCGCCGCGGCAGGCGCACACAATCTCCTCATGTGCGGACCGCCGGGTACAGGCAAAACTATGCTGGCACAAAGCTTCGCATCTATCCTTCCACCACTATCATATGAACAGTCGATAGAAGTCACAGGAATATATTCAGCGGCAAAGCTTCTCAAAGAAGGCCTCATCTCCTATCCGCCATTCCGCGCACCTCATCATACTGCTTCATATCCATCCATAGTCGGCGGAGGTGCCGTCCCTAAACCGGGAGAGATCACTCTAGCGCATCGCGGAGTCCTATTCCTAGATGAATTCCCAGAATTCGACAGGAATGTCATCGAGGCCTTGCGCCAACCTCTGGAAGAACGGCTCATAACTATCTCGCGAGCCAGAGGCGTAGTCACATTTCCCGCACAGTGCATGCTCATCGCCTCCATGAATCCCTGCCCTTGTGGCAAAGGCAAAGAAAAAGGCTGCACCTGCAGCGAGCGCGCCGTGAATATGTACAGGCACAAGATCTCCGGGCCGATACTCGACCGCATCGATCTATGGGTCAATGTCAGCAAAGTAGATTACGACAAGCTTTCCGCCAGGAATGTGAACGCTGAATCCTCGGACTCCATGAGAGCTCGCGTCACAGCCGCGCGGACCATTCAAGCCATGAGATTCGATTCTCACAAACTGAATAAGCGCTATAACAGCGAGATGAATGCACAAGACATAGAGAGATGCGTGATCATGGACGAAGAATCTAGGAAGATCCTAGCGCGCTCGGCAGAGCAATTCGAATTATCTGGCCGAGCTTTCCATCGAGTGATCAAGGTCGCACAGACCATAGCGGATCTGGCGGGGGAGGAGGCGGTCAAGAAAGAGCATGTCTTGGAGGCGCTGCAATATCGACAGAAGTAGGGCCTAGCCACTAGGGTATAGCCACTAGTAAACGCCAGCAACAAAACCCTAGTGGCTATAACCTAGTGGCTAATCCCTAGAAAGGATTCTTCGCTCCTCTGATCTCAAAGTGCACATGAGGCCCTGTAGCATGTCCAGTCGCTCCCATGAGCCCGATGGTCTCGCCTTGAGTTACATATTCACCTACATGGACGAGGTTCTTGGAGAAATGACCGTAAAGAGTCTGGGTGCCATTATCGTGAGAGATGATGACAAAATTTCCATAGCCTCCATTCCACCCGCCGACTTTACTGACTATCACCGTGCCTGCAGCTGAAGCGAAGACTGGCGTACCAGCCTTATCAGCTAGATCGACTGCATTATAACCATGAAGGCCTTGAGTCTCTACACCACCAGCGATAGGACGCATATAGTAGCCAGGGAATGAAGGACCATTGGTATCATGAGCAGGATTGTCGCGGAAGACCATCTTGGTAGGGACTGAAACGGATATTTCCGCATTAGGGATGATGATATTCTGGCCTGAAATAAGAGAAGCAGATGATTCCAAATCGTTATAAGTCAGAATATCTCCCACATCAGCCTTGTATTTCTTGGCTATACCTTGAACGGTATCTCCTTTCTTGACCGTATAAGTGATACCTGAGATAGGGAGTATGACCAAGGTCTGACCAGGCTTGAGGATAGACTTGCTGGTAAGGTCATTAGCCCACATGACCGTATTCACAGACACTCCGAACATCTTGGCTATTCCCGAATAAGTATCTCCCTGACGGACGATATAAGTGCTGACTTGCGTATTGATAGCGCCAGAATCCCCGGTATTCGAGGCGGCGATATCAGGGATGAGAGTATTATCGGCCACAGGTATGACATCCCCCGGCTTGGAAGGATTGGGGTCAGAGTTTACTGCAGCTTGGAGAAGAGGGACTTTCTGAGAATTTTCCGAGGTAGTAGCGGGGACGACCTCCGCTGAAACAGCCGTGCCGGTGACCATGTTCCCAAGGAATGAAAAGAGACCGGCATAAGCGGTCCCGACAGATGTAGCGAAGACTAGGGTAGCGACGACTAAAATAGCCGCCCATGATCCTGGACGCTTTGAAAAATGATTATGATTGTTACTGTTTTGTAGTATAAATTTCATAATGGATATTGTCTTTCCGCAAGTCGTCCGCGTCTGCCTTTCTTCATTTCCGTATTATCTTATCAATGAATATGTGGCTCTATTAAGCCACAATTTGCTGTCCGTTCATTGATGTTCTCTACTAGGGTATCAGTTGGGCGCTCAATGTCAATGAAAGATATACACAGCAACGGTATTGGCCATCTCGTCAATCTATATCGTTTTATATCATTGACAAATTCGCTATATATGTTATCATTATATGCAGAATAGCTGCCAACTGTTCTTGATGCATGGTGTCTCTCCGGAGATGTGTCTCAAAGGTCGCAAGCCCAGAGATAGCCGTAAGTCCAGATCAAACTAAGGCATTGAAAACTAATGAACAGAACTGAAATGGCCGAAGCGATTCGGCGAACTGAGGAGATCATCAGTCTCCTCGAAGTAACCATGTTCCAAAAATGGATTGCGAGGCACCGCGGTGAGCGACTTCAAACGCTCATCAGGGAATCTGAACAGATCAATTCCGAAAATCACTCGTGGATTGGACTCGCTTATACTTTTGGAACTATCATAACAGCCGCACCTCTTATAACATTAATCGCGATGGTCCTCGATAGTGCCTCGCATGAATTCAACTTCAAAACCTGTATCGTCCTCGCAATCTTCATTATGGGACTGATTATTTTGGGTACTGGTTTGTCGCACGATCGAAAATCCAAGAAAAGGCAATCCGATTGGGACGCCGCCAATCGTAACCACCTCGAGGATCTAATGAAAAAGCTTATCGATGATGTCGATGCTCTTAGGCGTGACAAGGAAGCCATCCTCGCTAGAGAGCATCTTTCACCAGAAGCATTGCAAGAGACCCTCTTCCATTTAGCAAGAATCCACAATGACTCAGCGACTGTCTACAGGAGAGTCAGCCTCATACACGATGATGTCGAACGCGTTCTCGGAGCGGCGAATCACTTCAAGAGCACAAGGCAAAGGTTCGATGCCGCCCTGAGGTCAGCAAAGGAGGGATTCGGGCTATTCTCAGAAATGAAGAGGGGTGACTTCTTTGAGAAGCAAAAACCCTGATCTCACCAAACACTTCTGAGGTTACGTAACCCCACCCCCGCACTCACACTGCGGGGAGTTCCTATACTGAAAGCGTAGCACTAATCATGCTACGCTTTTTTCTGTGAGCCAGTCATCGTCTTGGGCGCTGGATGAGCCGAGCGGTCGGCCGATCCGGTAAAAAACCTATGATCTCACAGGGATTCCAGTGGATGCGGATC